>JAHIRL010000139.1 GCA_018818755.1 Patescibacteria group bacterium | reverse complement strand
TATAGTTTATCACGAACAATGCTTCGCAATCATTTTCCCTTTCTGAAACACAGGCTTCTCTGATTAACAAATCAACACACAAATGTCGTAAGTATTTATTTCCTCTATGTTCCTCAAGCCCTTCTTCAGTTAGTAAAATTGAAAACAGCATTGAAGCCAAATAGTTATTTTTGCATATTTTTTCTAGATTGCTAGATTTTTGAAACTTATTATTGCGCAAGTAATCTAATTCATAAAACAATTGAACAAATGAATTATGCTTTGAATACTCATGGAGATACTTCCTCTCTTTGGCATCTATTTTATTTTTATTTAACACCTTTTGAGCAATGGCTAGAACACCTTTATGCGTTCCCTTACTTAGTTCGGTGATTGCTACACCCAACAGGGGATCCATCATTCTGTAATATCTCCCTTCACCATGGTACCATTCTCCTTTTACTATATTATCTTCATGGAGATCGATAATCCTCCCGCCAACAATATGTACAAAGCAACAATAGCTGTCGTTCCTTATTTTGCATTCTCCCTTTGCGTATGCTAACTTTTGCTTTAAGTTTCTAAGCCCTTTGCAGGAGTCATCAATTAAATCAACATCCTTGCAATTGCTTGCTCTCCACTTTTTTTCCCTTACTTTTACTTTCTCCATATTACTGGCATTTTTTATTTGTCCTTTATTCGCACGCCTTTCAAGCTTCTTCCCATTCTCTGCACAAGAAACAAGGAAACTCAAAATTGCGAGGAGTAACAATTTTTTACGGTCGTGTTGTGTCGAAAACGCCATGAAATAATATATTCCTTTTGCCTACAAATCCTTTAGGACCTACAAAGACTTCGCCCTTAGTTGACTCCGCTGTCTTCATATGAAACTCTAAATACTTGATTTTATACCCCCCTGTTCCTGTCTGTTCTATCCGAAAAATTGTGCGAGCATGCCCCCCATATCCTGCTTTTCCATCAGCACGATAATAAATAGTCATAGGTTAGATCTTAAGGAAGTAGCTCTGTAAAAATATGAACATAGGAGAAAAAAGGGGTTGACGGGACATCGAAAATTCCAGATCATTAAATTGCGAAAAAAAATCAAAGGAGTTAACAATGCCCGTCAGTAAAAATAGATCAAAATCCCACAAGAAAAGCAAGATAAATCAACGTAAACCGCATTTTTATGCTGCTGCGAATCTGCTCCAGCAGTGTCTCTCTGAGGAAAATGTAAATAATATTGGACATGAATCCGGGCTGTTCCAACGTGTTCGCAAAATCAGACCTCTCGCCTTTCTGCTCAGTTTTGTGCAGGCCTTCTCTGGAGGAAAGCAGACCAGCCACTTGAGCGATATCCTTAGAACATATATTTATCAAAACGGGGAAAGCCTTGCATATAAGGCATGGCACACCCATCTTGATAAAAATGAGTTTTCAGAGTTCATGCTTCAGATTCTTAACGAGCTGGTAACCGCGCTCAGTTTCAAATGGCTAAAAGGCGCCGCACACAACCTTTTGAATAAGTTTGATGACATACTTATCCAAGATGGCAGCTCTTTTTCTGTGCATAAGAAGCTGGAAAGCATTTTCCCAGGAAGATTTAAGAAGAATGGTCCTGCAGCGGTCGAACTCCACCTTACTTATAGCATTTTTGAGCAATGCATTTTCAAACTCCAACTCAGTGCTGACACTGATTCTGAGAGAAAATATCTTCCCGAACCTGCCACTCTCAAGGATAAACTGCTACTCGCTGACCGTGGATACTATAAATATTCATATTTTAAAGAAGTTATCGAGGCTGGTGGCAATTTCATCATGAGGCTTACTAAAAATCTATCACCCAAGGTGGTGGGGATGGACATGAAGCTTAAGGAGTATGTTTCTCAGTTGGGCAGGAAAGATTTTGATGTACTCGTTGAAACAGGGGAAAAGGGTAAAAGTAGCTTTGTTTTCAGAATTGTAGGACTCTGGAATCCCAAGAAAAATGAATACTGGTATCTCGCCACAAACCTGGATGCAAATGATTACAATACCGACCTCCTGAGCCGACTTTATCACTTCCGCTGGCAGGTGGAACTTGTTTTCAAGCAGTGGAAATCCCATTGTAATTTAAAAAAGTTCAATACAAGAAAGGAAAACATTGCCATGGGACTAATCTGGGCGAGTCTCATCTCCCATGTTCTTGTTTCTTTTGTTGGAAACGTAATTCGCTGTCATAATCCAGTCGACGAATTGACGTTGCTGAACATCTCCAAGGCTTCTCTCAAATTCATGATGGACTTGCCACAAATTTTGGCTCAGGGAGACGTGGTGCAATTAGCGAAATGGCTAGAGAATGTGGAGGTGTTTCTATTGCGAACTGCAAAAAGAAAAAATATAAAACGAGATCAAACGCATGGAGCATTAAATCTTGGACTGGAAAAACTTCCTGGAAGGCTTAAGTGATCACGCATGTGAAATCTCTGACCATTAGTAAAATGGCCCTCGACAGGATTGATGAAATAGGAAAGTTGAAGGATTTGGAGTATTTGGACATTTGTAAAACCAAGGTTGAAAAAGGGGCCTCCTTTTCCGCCCTGGGGAATCTCAGGAAGTTAAAAACACTGAAGATCTGCCACCATGCACCCAAGGTGGCCGATTATCTGAAGAACTATAAGCAGCTAAAAGCCATGGAT
>JAHIRL010000138.1 GCA_018818755.1 Patescibacteria group bacterium | reverse complement strand
AGAGAACTCGAAAATAGTATATAACTCTCTTTCTGAATTCGGGGCGCCGCTCGAGCAAATAAATCTAAACACCTTCATTGAAAAAGGCGTTATTTTCCAAATCGGTGTTGCACCGAGACGAATAGATATATTGACCTTCATCGATGGCGTTGAATTTGATCAAGCTTACAGAAATAAAGAAAATATAGAAATTGAAGATATCAGCATCCCATTTCTTTCCAAAGCAGATATCATCAAAAACAAAGAGGCCACCGGCAGAGCAAAAGATAAATTAGACGCCGATTATTTGAAAAAAAAATAAAAGTGTATAAAAAAACAATCAACAGGAATCCTTCGAACTCTTAAACTAACCCAAAAACCCGAATACGTTAAAACAAAATCCACACCCCGACTCCAACATCTCACTGGGCACTTAAAGAAACTGCAAAGATTAACAAAAAAGATTTGCACGTAAAAAACAGAATCGTGTGTTTAGAAAATTTGGGAAAGAACTTCAAAAACATTGGGTTAAGCAAATAGCATGAATGTTATAGGAAACGTTAAACTTAAAGTTATTGAATATCTTCTGCCCACCTTGAAAAGGCACAGCTGTTATCCATAAACGAAAATATTGTCTCCAGGCCCACTTGAATAATTTCTCTTATCAATAAGGTGACTCCAACCACGCTTTTTGTTTTTACTTGTGGAAACACTCTTATTTGCTGCCTTTGTTTTAATTCCTTCTACTTTATTTCCCTTTTTCGATCCATCACTTTTTGCCATTTTTGCCTCCCTCCGTTTTTATTAATTACCAAGCCTTTATACAGCAAATCAATTCGCTTTACAACTGTTAATTTAGTTCACCTTAGGAAAAACTCTAAAAAACGATCTTGCAGTAAAACCACTAAATGGTTGAACATCTATGTTGGCTTCTTTCAAAAACTTAGCAGTTTCTGGTGTTGGATAAGCCTCAACATATACAATTCTTTTGATTCCTGCGTCTATTATCAATCTCGCACATTGAAAGCAAGGAAAAGTTGTAACATAAAGCGTACTATCCTCAGCCGAGCGGCCGTTGAGAGATAAGATAGCTCGTTCTTCTGCGTGTATTGCCATACATAATTCCATATTTCGATTACGGTGTAACCACTCTTTGAAACTTGCTCCGCATTCGCAACAAACCCATGGCTTTTTTATAGTATCGTGCTTCTTTCCACAAAAAATACAATGTATTTTCTTTAAGGCTCCAAGCTTTGATATCATATCTTCATCTTTGTAACATGCTCCTTGTTTTGAACATGTGTTAACACGCCCAGGGTTTTCATTAAAACCCATAGATATCGGAAATTCCTGTCCATCCTGCTCGCGAGTAATTACGGCTCCAACATGGCGCTTTTCACAAGTCGAAGAATTAGATTGCACATAGGCTGCCGCGATTTGAACCTCTTCCGGCATTGGTAACCGAGGGTTTTTTTCTCCCTTCATCAGTTTTACAAAATCATCGGCCTGTTCTGTTAGAGTTCGTTCAATCTCTTGTGTTTTAGGTAACTCCTTGCCTTGTTGAGAAATAACAAGATGTTCATTGTTAAAATACACATAATCAGCGTCATCTACGCATTTTTGTACGCTCTGTCCCCAATCAAAGTCCTCGTTTCTATCGCGCCGGTCATCGGTTTCAAACTCATTGTATCTTCCATTATAATCATCTCTTACGCGCTTCCATCTCTCATCCTTTTCAGCATAAATGGCAACGAGAAAGAACAGGGGATAAATTCGGCGGATTTCCTGTACCTCCTGGAAGTTGCGAAAACCGTCAATTACAATATCTTTATTTCCAACTCTTGCTTGATCAATTTTCGCTCTTACTTTCTCAATCCAATAAGCTCGATTTTTCTTGCGCCGTTTGTTCCCATGGTCTTGAAGTACTTTACGCCAACCCAATTCTCCTTTTTCTATTAGTCCTTTTTTCTCTCTAAGCTCTTTTCGAATATCCTCGGAAATTTTAAATGAGCAAAACTTAAGTTTCTCAAGAATCTTCCTCATCTCGCCACAGCCGCTACCAAAAGGCCCCGTTAGACCAATAACCAGGTTAGAACGGTTGGGTTTTGTCGGTTCATTTTTCACTTGTTTTTTTGTAGGCTTTCTTTTACCGCCCGCCATAAGCATCATCACCCCTGCATTATTGACCACGATGACGTTGTATTCAAGCTCTTTTTCTTTCGGCCATTAGCCAACCATGACCTCTTTTAGCCAAACCGACAACTATTTTTAAAACTTTGAGTAGCATAATTCATCCTTGCTTCCAAGATTGTAGTATAGAGAGCTGTTACGTCATGTCAATAGAAAATGATTACCCAATTTCTCTTACCCCTTTTTTTTCCCACTTCT
>JAHIRL010000137.1 GCA_018818755.1 Patescibacteria group bacterium | reverse complement strand
GTGAGAACCCTCAACACCGAAAGTCTAAGGTTTCCTGGGCAATGGCAATCACCCCAGGGTTAGTCGGGCCTAAGGCGAGGCCGAAAGGCGTAGTCGATGGACACACGGTTAATATTCCGTGACTTTGATATTATTCGATGGAGTGACGCATCCTAGTAGTCTTGGCGTTTTATTGGATTAGCGTATTTATTCTGAGGACGTTTTGTAGGTAAATCCGCAAAACACAAATCCAAGGTTTAAATGAATCCTTGTCTTTGGACAGGGTGACTAAGATGAGCAGGGTGCCAGGAAAAACTTCTAAGGTTAGTAATATTGAATCCGTACTAAAACCAACACAGGTAGACTGGGCGAGTAGCCTAAGGTGAACGAGTGAACCTTCGTTAAGGAACTCGGCAAAACAGCGACCGTAACTTCGGGATAAGGTCTGCCAACCTTTGCTTGCAAAGTGTTGGCCGCAGCTAAAGATTTCAAGCGACTGTTTACCAAAAACACAGCTCTCTGCAAACCCGCAAGGGGAAGTATAGGGGGTGACGCCTGACCAGTGCTGGAACGTTAACGGGAGAGGTGCAAGCCAATCCCCGAAGCGCCAGTGAACGTCGGCGATAACTATAATCGTCCTAAGGTTTTGAAGCTTTTTTCGAAGGCTTCAAAAGGACTGGGACGATTTAAAAAAAATAGCTGCCTCACTCTACAGTAATGTAGAATTGGTCCTAAAATTATACACGGCTATATGCTGGGAAGCTCTTATGCAAATAAGTAGTAATCAGCAGGGAAGACTCTAATTAATGTTAGAGAACCCTCAGATACCATACGCCGTGCTCCATTATTTTGATCGATGGAAGAAGATATGGCACGTCGCCAAAAGGAAGCGATTAGCGAAATTCCTTGTCAGGTAATGATGTCAGATACTTGCCTGAATATTACAGTAATGTGATATAAGCAACTGGCTAATAACGGTGAAAGCTAAGTCCTAATTAAGTGGGATATGCCAATACCGTGGGAATTTGTTATAATTTTTTATAACAGGGACCCGTAACGACTGAGGCGAAAGCCGAGATTCCGCATTAGCGGAATAATACGCCAGCTCTTATTCATAAAAAAACATATGAATTTTTCTTCTTATGTTTCTGGCTTTTCTGATGGTGAAGGATGCTTTTCAATCTCCTTTAACTTTCGAGAAAGGTTAAAAACTAAAATAGAGGTTCGTCCGAGCTTTTCAATCGGGCAAAATAAGCGCAACTTAGGAATATTGCAAGATATCCAACAATTTTTTAATTGTGGAAGTATTCGATTTTCTAGAAATGATCAATGTTATAAGTATGAAGTTAGAAATATTGATGAATTGTGCAAAAAAATAGTTCCTCATTTTAGGAAACATCCATTGGTGACTTCAAAGAAAGATGATTTTGAAATTTTTTCCAAAATTTGTGAAAAAATATTTCAAATGAAGCACCGTAACCCAGAGCATCTAAAAGAAATCATTAAGATGGCTTTTAAGATGAATTCGTCTGGAAAAAGGAAAAATAGTCAAGAAAAACTTCTAAGTGTTTTGAATAAGATGAAGATATAGTCTGAATTTTCGCGAAAGCGATCAAACGAAATGAAGTTCTGACCCGCATCAAAGGCGTAACGACTTGAAAACTGTCTTAACGAAGAGCTCGGTGAAATTGCAATAACGGTAAAGATGCCGTTGTCCTGCAGCAAGACGAAAAGACCCCGTGGAGCTTTACTACAACTTGGTATTGATTTAGAGTTTGAGTTGTCTAGCATAGGTGGGAGACTTTGAAGTCCCGACGCCAGTCGGGATGGAGTCGCAATGTGTAATACCACTCTGCTTAAGTTTTAAGTCTAACCCTGGGCTGTTATAAGTGTTACTAAACATTTATTATGCAGAACCCATGAATGACAGAAACTAACCAAGAAATGTATGATAATGTTATTCATGGTTCACAAAAATAGATTGTTTTAGTCATTTATACCAGTCCGGGGACAGTGCCTGGTGGGTAGTTTGACTGGGGCGGTCGCCTCCCAAAACGTAACGGAGGCGCTTACAAAGGTTGGCTAGGTCCGGATGGAAATCGGGCTAATAGTACAAACGCACAAGCCAGCTTTACTGCGAGACTTATAAGTCAATCAGTCACGAAAGTGGAAGTTAGTGAACCGACTGTCGCATATAGATGCGCAGAAGATCATCAGATAAAAGTTACCCCGGGGATAACAGGCTGATCCTTCCCAAG
>JAHIRL010000136.1 GCA_018818755.1 Patescibacteria group bacterium | reverse complement strand
CCTCAGCAAAATTTATTTCCCTACCAGGCTTAAACTCGCCATCATCATACCCCTCAACAAATCCCATATCCGTTGCCTTGCAAACATATTTATAATACCAGGCATCATCACTCACATCTTCATAATCGCAATCCTCCGATCCAAAAGAAACATCCGCCGCCTCCATAACAATTTTCAAAAACTCCGCCCTGTTTATGGTCTGCTCGGGCTTATAAGTTCCATCATCATAGCCTTCAACAACCTTTTCCTCTTCCAAATAAGTAATCGCATCATAATTTAAGTGATCATCATCAACATCCCCAAAAGCAATATCCGCAGATCGCGCATCCGCAGCATTTAGAAAGACGATACACAAAGCAAAAAAGGCTCCGCCAAAAAAGAGGTTCAAAAAAGTTTTTTTCATAAGAAATAAAGTTATTTTGACCAATTATCCCAAAAAGATCCGATCTTTACAAGCCCCCCACAAGCACTTATTTTTTCAAAACTCTAAGCCACCGATCCCATCACAAATATTTCTCTGTCCTCATCGGTAAACGCATTATCATCTTCATCAAGCACACCATGTACAGCTTCAAATACCGCCTTACGAAATTTTTCAGGCATACAGTTGGCAAGCATTAAAGCCTCTCTTTTTTCTGTTTGATCAGGACTAGAACAATCCACCTCTCTTCGGATAACATCAGCTTGATTTTTAGGTTCCATAATAATTTGGTTAAAAATTTAAAAAACCTCACTCTTTTTAAGTGAGGCTGATGGAAACAAATTCACTTAGCCTCACATGAGTGCGATCAAAATAAGGCCAATTGAAATCATCGCAGCAAAAACTCCTCTCTTCCCCCTCCAAACTGTGTAACCACGATAATTCATGCGCCCATTTTATAAAATCGCCAAAAAATCGCAATAGCAATTTCCTCACTTTCATTGACACGAATAAAAAATCCAAGTCTAGAACTTCAACAAATCCTCACGAATATTATTCACTTTCTCTCTCTTTCAAAAAATTCACCAGCCTCTCAAACCCAAGAATAACCCTATCGATATCGTCCAAGAGAGTTTTCATCCTCCCTACACAATACTCATCACTCAACTCATCTCTAGGCCTGCCAACAACCTCATTCTCCAAAACCTCCATATTTGCAATCAAATCAGTCAAAATTTTAGGACCTTCACTAAAATTAGCATACGCAGACATCCAGTAATAACCATTAGTTTGAAAATAATAACGATAATTCATAACAATCTCCGCAGCCCGAACAATAAAGTAACGAGCCACATCTCCATTCTCACACTTTCCCGCCTCACGCTTACTAGCAAACGCAAGAGCATAAGTTTTACAACAATGTAAAAAATCTTCTCTAGCCCCCAAAACAACCCCGGGGAATTTTTCCCACAGCAACTCCCCATTTTCTCGCCCTCCACCCATATTTTCCATAATATTCTTTTTACAAGAAAAACAACCTAACACCTCAACACAAGACTGTCAACTCCACCCTAGAACTTCAACAACCTCTCAAAATGCTCCTCATCATCAAAAGGCCCAATCACCGCCAGCTTCATCTTCTCCTCTTTAAACAAATCTTCCGCCACCCTCTTGATATCCTTAACACTAACCTCATCAATCAACTTCATAATTTCCTCCGGAGTCTTAACCTCGCCCTGCAAAAGTTCATACTTAGCCAATAAATGAGCATACTCCTCACTATCCTCCAAACTCAAAACCATTTTCCCCTTCACATATTCCTTCGCTTTCTTAAGCTCCTTCTCGGGAATTTCCTCATCCCTCACAGCCTTATACTCAGCAATAATACTGGTAATCGCATCATCAATCCGCTTCAAATCAACGCCGGCATTAGTAACAATCGCCCCGGCATCCATATAATTATCCGTCGAAGTATGAATATAATAAGCAAGTCCCTTAGCCTCTCGCACTCCCAAAAACATTCTGCTACTCATATTTCCACCAAGAATCACACTAAGTACTCTTTCCGCCCAAAAATCTTTATGCCCCTGCGCGTAAGCGGGGAAACCAACGGCAATATGCGCCTGCTCGGTTTTCTTTTCTTTCAGATCCACTTTTCCTCCACTCAATTCCAAATTCACAGGCTCATATTCAAGCCCTCTCTCCGCTGATTCCATTTCAAAATGCTCACTAATAAGATCCACGGCATCGCTATGCTCAATATTTCCCACCACAGCAATAACCGTATTCCCAGGAACATAAAGCTTCTTTTTATAAGCTGAAAAATCCTGA
This sequence comes from Patescibacteria group bacterium, assembly GCA_018818755.1. Classification (GTDB taxonomy): domain Bacteria; phylum Patescibacteriota; class Gracilibacteria; order UBA1369; family LOWO2-01-FULL-3; genus JAHIRL01. Next base: position 263 of record JAHIRL010000136.1, on the reverse strand, counting down.
TGATTCAAAGAATTTATCACTTTCTTAGTTCCAATTTGATCCCAACCAAGCGGCTGATCACCAAAAACCAATCTCTCAAAATTCCAGCCAATCTGGTACATTGGCGTATCCTGATACATATTATATTCCTCCAGAATCACCCCTCGCTCCTTTTCCACCTCTTCATCCGCAAACTTAGCATTCAGCAACATATCCGACAAAACATCGCAAGCTACCTTTACATTATTCGCAGCCACTTTTACATAGTACCCGGCATATTCCTT
>JAHIRL010000135.1 GCA_018818755.1 Patescibacteria group bacterium | reverse complement strand
TGTGAGGCAGAACAGAAAATGCCTGTAAATGTGTGGGGAGATTATCAAAAGGCTTAGCGTTTTGCAATAGAAAAAGCGAATATTTACTGGAAATGTCAATTTTCTTTTTTGAAGGGCTTTTTTGTGTGTTTTCCCCTGTCAAGTTTGCTTTTTACTTCCAGGAAGCCCTCTAGCCGATTTTAGCTTGACTTTTGTGGTGTTTTTTAATAATATTACTGTCAACTTGTCAAGTAGCTAATATTGCTATCAGCAAGAGAAATAATCATAATTTAGGGTGAGAATTTGAATTTTTAAGTTCTTTTATGACTGAGATCTACGAAAATGCGATACCAGAGGTAAATAAATTTGCGAGAAGGCACAGACACTTAAGGGTATTCTCCAAAAGTACTGTGATGAAATTGCACCTAAAAGACTTTTGGAATATGCTTCGTGCTCCCTTTTCCTTCCTAAAAACGAACCCTTTTAGCAAAAGTGTTTACGGATCTTTTGTTTTTGTAAGAAATCTTGTAAAGGAACTTATTCCAGTATCGCCTCAGAAGAGATTAATGGCTCAATCGGCCATTTTTTCTTTGGGTGTGCTTTTTTTGAGCTCATTCTCCGTAGGTGCGGGTGTTGTTGCGATAGATATGTCTTATTCCACAGATTACATTAGTGCGTATGAGCTTCCGGGAGATATACTTATTTCTGATGAGAGTGGGTATTTGGTGAAGATAAATCCTCAAACCGATGCCGCCAATCGTGTGGGATTAACGGATTTTGTGGTTCATACCGTGGAGTCTGGTGAAGTTATATCTGTTATTGCCGAAAAATATGGGCTGAATGTTGAGACCATTATGTGGGCGAATAATATGAGTAATCCAAATGCGATCAGGGTTGGTACTAAGCTGTATATTCCGCCGGTTGATGGTATTGAATATAAAGTTACTGCAGGCGATTCTTTGGAAAAGATCGCTACAAAATATAAGATTGAGGTTTCTGATATTGTCGCTCAAAATGCTTTGGAATCGGAAGTGATTGTTCGTGGGCAGAAGCTTTTCTTGCCTGATGCTGCACCACTCCAACAAACTATCATAGCTTCTCGGGCCACAACAGCATCAAGAAGTACTCGTTCATATGCAAATGTTAGCAATTCCAGCTCAACTCCGGCAGGTGGAAAGCTCTTCATTTACCCAACAATCGGAAATATTACTCAAGGATATAGGGCCGGCCACTACGCTATCGATATAGCCGACTCCAGTAGGCCAGCCGTTTGGGCCGCAGGGGGTGGGACTATCGAGAAAGCTTCCAGCGGAACTTGGGGTGGAGGTTATGGAAATCATATAATTATCGATCATGGTGATGGGTTGAAAACTCTTTATGCGCACTTGGATTCTTTAAATGTTTCTGAGGGAGATTATGTAAATCAGGGTGATGTTATCGGTATTATGGGTAATACCGGACGTGTTTATGGCCGAACGGGAATCCATCTTCACTGGGAAGTTATTGATAATGGGGTGAAGCAATATCCTGGAAATTACTACTAAATTCGAGAACTTTAAGAAAGTGCTTAGTGTTTTTTTGTAGTACAATGGGGGCATGAGGAATATTTTACTTTTACCGCGGCGGGGGCTTTGCTATCTGATCAAACTTTATCAGCATACCTTTTCGCCGGATCATGGAGCGTTTTGCAAGGATCGGCATCCTTTTGGATATTGTAAATATAGGCCAACCTGCTCGGAGTACAGTTATGAGGTGGTGAAGAAGCATGGAGTGATTTGGGGTGGGCTTAAGGCTTTGTGGAGGATTGTGAGGTGCAATCCCTGGAGTAAGGGTGGGGTGGATTTTCCAAAATAGAGTTCCTTGACTTTGCGCGAGGCATCATTAAAATGAGGTGGGTTTGGGGAGGAAAAAATCTTAAATCATTTTTATCATGCCAATTAACCGTGCTCTTATTAGCGTCTCTAACAAGGAAGGCGTAGTTGAATTTGCAAGCAAGTTGCAAGAGATTGGGGTGGAAATTCTATCAACTGGAGGGACAGCGAAAACCCTGAAAGAGGGAGGAGTAAAAGTAATTGATGTATCCGACTATACGGGATTTCCGGAAATGATGGACGGGCGAGTAAAAACTCTGCACCCGAAGGTTCATGGTGGACTTTTGGCAATTCGTGATAACGATGAGCATATGAAGCAGGCACAAGAAAATGGGGTTAAGATGATTGACATGGTGGTGATAAATCTTTATCCGTTTGAGGAAGTTTGTGAAAAGGAGGGCGTGAGTAATGAGGAGAAAATTGAGAATATTGATATTGGTGGACCAAGTATGGTGAGGAGCGCAGCTAAAAATTTCAACTTTGTAACTGTGCTTACAGATACTGAAGATTATGCGAAGGTACTTGAGGAGATAGCTGAGAATGGGGATACAACATTAGAAACAAGGACTTTGTTGGCGAGAAAGGCGTTTAGTTTGACTCACCATTATGATGATAAGATTGAACATTTTTTCCGGGATCTCACTGGAGAGCCGGAAATGTTGGATTTGCATTATGAAAAAGTTTGCAGTTTGAGATATGGGGAAAATCCTCACCAGAAAGCAGCATTTTTCAAGAATCCAGAGAATCATGATTCAAATATTACAAATTCGCGCGTTCTGCATGGGAAGCAGTTGTCCTTCAATAATTTGGTGGATGGAGATAGTGCACTGGAATTGGTTAAGGAGTTTAAGGAGCCAAGTGCGGTTTTTATCAAGCATAATAATCCTTGCGGAGTGGCGAGTGCCGAGAATATTGGGAAGGCTTTTGAGCTAGCACATGAGGTTGATGAGATGTCGGCTTTTGGATGTATTATCGCTGTAAATCGGGAGTTTACAGGGGCAATGGTGGATTATATGAAGGAAAAGAAGATGTTTGTGGAGATGATTATTGCGCCTTCTTATGAGAAGGCCGCGCTGGAGAGATTGATGACAAGGAAAAATTTGCGAATTGTGGAAGTAGGCGATCTTAAGCTTGATCTTTTGAAGACTGATATTAAGAAGGTGGCCGGAGGCTTGCTGATTCAGACTAAGGATATGTATGAGCTTACGGAGGCGGATTTAAAAGTTGTGACCAAGAAGGCTCCGAGTGAGGAGCAGGTGCGTGACATGCTGTTTGCGACTAAGGTTTGCAAGCATGTGATGTCCAATGCTGTGGTGATGGCCAAAAACGGTGTAACCGATGCCATTGGTGCAGGACAGATGTCGAGGGTGGATAGTGTGGCGATTGCCGGAATTAAAGGTGGGGAGAGAATAAAGGGTAGTGTGATGAGTTCGGATGCATTCTTCCCGTTTACTGATGCGATGGAGAAGGCTGTTGAGCTGGGAGTGACGGCTATTATTCAGCCGGGGGGGTCTGTGCGGGATGACGAGGTGGTTGCCAGAGCGGACGAACTGGGAATTGCAATGGTCTTTAGTGGCCGCAGATATTTTAGACATTAAAATATGGAGATTATTGATTCAGTTATTTTAGGTGCTCTGCAGGGTGTGACGGAGTTTTTGCCGATTTCGAGTAGTGGGCATCTTGTGCTTGGCGAGGGGCTTTTGGGGCTCAATATTGGGGAATTAAAGAGTTTTGATGTTGCGGTGCATATGGGAACTTTGTTGGCGATTGTTCTTTATTTTTGGAAAGATATTTGGGGGATGCTGAAGGCCTTGGTGAAGTGGGATGTGGCGGGGCCTTATGGAAAATTGATTATGTATATTTTGCTGGGATCTGTTCCAGCGGTGATTCTTGGATTTACAGCTGAGGATTGGATTGATGGGATTTTTAGAAATGTAGGGGCGGTTGCTGTGATGATGCTGATTGTGGGAGTAGTGTTTTTGCTGGGTGAATATGTGGCGGGGAAGAGGAAAAGTGGGGTTGTGATTGGCTTTCGCAAGGCCTTTGTAATTGGATTAGCGCAGGCTTGCGCTTTGATTCCGGGGGTTTCACGGAGTGGATCTACTATTGTGGCCGGTTTGTTTCAGGGGGTGAGTCGGGAGGCGGCGGCTAGATTTTCTTTTTTGTTGGGCTTGCCGGTGATGGCTGGAGCCGGACTTTTGACAGCTTTGAAGGTTGAGGAAGTGACTGTTGGTTTTGATGTTTTGGGCCTTGGTTTTGTCGTTTCTTTTGTGGTGGGCTTGGGAAGTGTGGCTTTTTTGATGAAGTTTTTAAAGAATCATAGTTTGTTGGTTTTTGCAGTGTATTTATTGGTTTTGGGGATTTCAGTGCTAATTTTTAGATAATTTTGTAGACAAATCCTTTCATTGTTTATAAGATAGTTAAAAGTACTAAATTTTTTATATCCATGGGAAATATTAAAGATCATAAAATTGTCACACTGGGAAGCCACACGGCTTTGCAAATTTTGAAAGGAGCAAAGGAGGAAGGATTTGAAACTATTTGTATTTGTGAAAGGGGAAAAGAGAAGCCATATATAAGTTATGGGGTGGCTGATGAGATCATTTTGGTGGATAAGTTTGCGGATTTTTTCAAAATTGAGCAGGGTATTATTGATCAAAAAGGAATTGTTATTCCCCATGGGTCTTTTGTGGCTTATATCGGGGCAGAAAAGGTTAAAAATATGGAAGCTATGCATTATGGGACCAAGGGAATTTTGGAATGGGAATCTGATCGAACAAAGGAACGCGAATGGTTGCAAAATGCCAAAATTAAATTGCCGAAAGTGTTTGAGAGTCCTGATGATATTGACCGTCCAGTGATTATTAAGTTTCATGGGGCGCATGGTGGTCAGGGTTACTTTTTGGCCAATTCGCCTGAGGAGTTTTATGAAAGATATAAAGAGTATCAGGGAGATGATGATTATGCGATTCAGGAATATATTGTGGGAGTGCCGGTTTATTCGCACTATTTTTATAGTAGACTAAATGATGAGCTTGAAGTCATGGGGTTTGATAAAAGATATGAGTCCAATGCGGATAGTATTGGGCGTATTGCCGCTAAAGATCAGGTGGATGTGGGGATTAGAACTACTTATACTATTACAGGAAATGTGCCAATTGTGCTTCGGGAATCACTTTTGCCGATGATTTTTGAAATTGGACAGAATGTGGTGGATGCTTCTAGGAAGCTTAAAGGTGCGGAAGGTGGACTTTTTGGACCTTTCTGCCTTGAAGGGATCATTGATCCACAGCTTAATTACTATGTTTTTGAAATATCTGCCAGAATTGTGGCTGGAACAAACCCTTATGTGCATGGTTCGCCTTACACTTGGCTTCGGTATGATGAACCGATGAGCACAGGAAGAAGAATTGCCCGGGATATCAAAGAAGCTATTGAAAGCGATAATCTTCAAAAGGTGTTGGGATAATGGGGGTTTTGCGGTAAACTTCTGGGGCAATTTAACATACAAGTAATTATGATTAATCAAAATGATATTTCGGCGATTTTGGAGAAGTATGATCCTTCGCAGATAACTATTGGGGTGCTAGGTGGACATAGTGCGCTGGATGTGTGTAATGGAGCAAAAAAATATGGTTTTAGGACTGTGGTTGTGGCGCAGAAGGGCAGAGATAAGACTTTTTCGCAGTATTACAAATCGCGCAAGGATAGTTATGCGCCGAGAGGTGAGACTGGTTGTGTGGATGAGGTTATTTTGGTAGATAAGTTTGCGGATGTTGTGAATGAAGATGTGCAGGAGAAATTGCGGGAATTAAATACAATTTTTATTCATAATCGCTATTTTTGGGTTTATTTTAAGAATTTTTCGGATATTGAGGATAAGTTTATGGTGCCTATTTTTGGGCTAAGGCAGGGAGTGAAGTTGGAGGAGAGGGATCAACCCTTGAATCAGTATCACCTGCTTGAGAAGGCCGGAATTAGGATGCCGAAGATATTTGATGGACCAGCGGCAATTGATAGTTTGGCGATTGTGAAAGTGAATGAGGCCACTCGAGATTATGAGAGGGCTTTCTTTTTTGCTCATGATAAGGCGAGTTTTGATGAGGTTTCCGGGAAAATGTTGACTAGCGGGCAGATCAAACAAGAAGCCCTTGATAAGGCTGTGATTGAAGAGTTTATTGTTGGGGCTCAAGTGAACTTGAATTTCTTTTATTCTGAAATCGATGATGAATTGGAGTTGATGGGAACTGATACTCGCAGACAAACTGATCTTGATGGGTTTTTGAGACTTAATGCTAAAGATCAAATGGCGCTATTGGATAGTGGATTTAAGCCGAAGATGATCGAGACCGGGCATTATGCAGTGACAATGAAGGAATCGCTGGTGGAGAAGGCTTATGATATTGGTGAGAAGTTTGTGACGGCAATGAAAAAAGAGGTTGCGCCGGGAATGATCGGGCCTTTCGCTTTGCAAGGTGCTGTGGCGGCGGATGATGGCAAGGAGGAGTTCGTAATTTTTGATGTGAGTATGAGGATTCCTGGATCACCGGGCACGAAATACACTCCGTATTCGTCTTATAAATATGGAGAGAGTATTAGCTATGGAGAGAGGATCGCGATTGAACTTAAGAAGGCGATTGATAGTGATCGATTGAATGAGATTTTAACTTAAAAAAATGAAAGCAGTAATACTTGCCGCAGGTAGGAGTAAGCGGATGAAACCGATTGAGGATAAGAATTTCCTGGATTTTATGGGAAAGCCGTTGTTGGCGAGGCAGATTGAACTTGTGATTGCGGCTGGCTTTGATGATGTGGCTATTGTTTGTGGGGCGCATAACATTTCGGAGATTGGGGAAATGAGTGCGAAGTATGGGGCGAAGACTTACGAGCAGAAGGATTTGGATGCGGGGATGTGTGGGGCTGTGCTGGCGGCTGAGGAATTTATTGCCGGTGAGCCGGTGCTGATTTTTAGTAGTAATGATGTTGTTGAGGAGTCGGCTTTTTCGGCAGTGATGGAGGCTTATAAAGCTGGCGGAGCAGATAGTTATATTTTGGGGAAGAAGGTTGAGAAATATTTTCCCGGGGGATATTTGGAGCTTTCGGATGAGGGATATATTTCCGGGATTGTGGAGAAGCCTGAGCCGGGAACGGAGCCGAGTGATCTTGTGAATTTGGTGGTGCATCTGCATAAGAATAGTCCCCTTCTGTTGGAGGTTTTGAAGAAGGTGAATAGCCCGAATGATGATCTTTATGAGGTGGCGCTTTCGCATTTGATTGAGGGTGGATATAAGATGAAGGCGGTGGAATATGACGGAGAATGGTTGCCGATAAAATTTCCCTGGCATGTTTTGGATGTTTTTAAATACTTTTTTGAGGGGATGGAGAAACGGATTTCTACGAAGGCTCAGATTAGCGAGACAGCTGTGCTTAATGGGAAGGTTGTGATTGAGGATGATGTGAAAATTTTGGATGGAGCTGTGGTGAATGGGCCTTGCTATATTGGTAAGGGGGCTGTGATTGCGACAGGGGCGCTTGTGCGCGAGAGTTATATCGGAGCGGGGTGCGTGATCGGTTTTGCTACCGAGGTGGCGAGGAGTTATTTATTGGGCGAGGTTTGGACGCATAGTAATTATATTGGAGATAGTGTGCTTGGCCGCAATATTAGTTTTGGTGCGGGAACGGTTACGGGGAATTTGAGATTGGATGAGGCAAATATTTTGGTAAATCATGGAGGGGTGAAGATTGATACCGAGAGCAATAAATTTGGGATGATTTGTGGGGATAATGTGAGGTTTGGAATAAATGCCAGCATTATGCCGGGAGTGAAGATTGGCAGTGATAGTTTTATTGGGGCTGGGATTGTGGTGGCGGAGGATGTGCCAAATAAAAGTTTTGTGAGGGGAAAGTGGGAGTTGAAAATTAGTGAGAATAAGGCCAGTGTTGATGTTAAAAATCGATTATGAAACTTTCAATTTTAATTGTTAATTATAATCAGAAGTATTTTCCGCGGCTTTGTGTGGAGTCTTTGCGCAAAAGCCGAGTGGATTTTCCTTATGAAATTATTGTTTGTGACAACAGCTCGAAGGATGAGAGTTTGGGCTATTTGCGGGAGGCCGATTCGAAGGGGGAGCTTAAGCTGATTGAGGCAGGAAGGAATTTGGGATATGGGGCAGGGATGAATTTGGCGGGAAAAGAGGCTACGGGGAAGTATGTGGTAGTACTAAATGCTGATGTGACTGTGGAGGCGGATACTTTGCAAAAGATGGTGGATTATATGGAGAAGAATAATGAGGTTGGAATGTTGGCGCCGAAGCTGGTTTATCATAATGGGGATGTCCAGCCTTCGTGTCGGAGGAATTTTAGGTTTTTGGATTTGTTTATTAAAAGGAGTTTTTTAAAAAAGGTTTGGCCTTTCAGAGTTAGGTATCAGAAATATATTATGGTTGATTTCAATCATCAGAGTGTCCAGAAAGTGGATTTGGTTACAGGGGCTTTTATGATGATGCCGAGAGATCTTTACGAGCAGGTGCGGGGGTTTGATGAGAGGTATTTTTTGTTTATGGAAGATTT
>JAHIRL010000134.1 GCA_018818755.1 Patescibacteria group bacterium | reverse complement strand
AGATTTACCACGAAGAATTACTCGGCATCCGTAACTTCTCCTACCGTATCAAAAAACAAAGTCAGGGTTATTACCTTGTTCTAAATTTTGAAATGGATTCTTCACGCGTAAAAGAACTGGAAAAGCAAATGAACATTATGCGTGATCTATTACGCTATTTGATCATAAAAATACCTTCAGACTACGAAATAAAATCTCTAACCGAGTTCGACAAAGAGCTTGAAGCCGTCTACGCAGAGCGCAAAAAGAAAAGAGAGGAAAAGCAACAATCAACAGTTAGGAAACCTGCTCCACGCGCCAAAGTTGTAAAAGTTGAAAAGAAAGAAGAAGTTACAAAACCTGCTAAGACCGTAGCTCCTGTTGAGAAACCTTCGGAAAAAGTGGAGGAAAAACCCATGGAAGAACCAACAAAAGCTCAAAAACAAGCTAGCCTGGACGATGTTGATGAAAAACTAAAAAGCATCATCGACGATCCGGATATTTCATTATAATACTTAATCAAAAACAATCATGAGATCAGTAAACAAAGTCATCATCATCGGGAACCTAACAAGAGATCCTGAGATCAAAGAGACTTCAAACAATCAAAAAGTGACCACATTTGGACTTGCCACAAACCGTGAATGGATGACAAGTGATGGTGAAAGAAAAAAATCTACCGAATTCCACGAATGCGTAGCTTGGGCACACCTCGCGGAAGTATCTGAAAAATACCTAAGGAAAGGGAAATTGGTTTATATTGAAGGATATTTAAAAACAAGAAGCTGGGAAGGTGATGATGGAGCAAAAAGATTCAAAACGGAAATTGTTCTTCAGGACATGATTATGCTCGAAAAGAAACAAAGAGACGATGAAGACGACGAAATTTCATCTGACACAGACTCCTCAGCAACATCTTCTGAAAATAAAGAAGTAGCTGAACCTGCTCCAATGGAAGAACCATCAGACGACAATCTATTCTAATAACATAAATCACTATGCCAAATTATAAAGACCGAAAATGCCAATTATGCAAAGAGGGCATTAAGTATGTAGACTACAAAAATTTGCCGCTAATCCGCAAATACTTGTCTCAATACCTAAAAATTGTACCAAAATACTATAACGGGAACTGCCTAAAGCATCAAAAAATGATTTCCAAGGCGGCAAAAAATTCCAGACAAATGGCCTTGATCCCATACACTCCGCAGTAAAGAACGAGCATTAGAAAAATAGCATAAACAACCTAAAAGCCCTTCCAAAAGAGGGGCTTTTATGGTAATATATATAGATTTAAAAACAAAAAAAAATGAACAAAACCGGAAAATTGCAAAAAAACCCAAATGTCACAGCCTTCGACAAGGCTCAGATTTACTGGACAAGCTACGAGCACATACCTCACCAAAGAGGTGTTATCTGGAAAATTTGTGCAGCTTTAGTGGTTCTAGGCGGTATTTCTTTAAGTCTCTACTACGGCGTTTGGACTTTGGCCATGCTCATTGGCGTCGCCTCTGTAGTTTATTTCCTTTATCAGCTGGAAGAACCTCGCCAGATAGATGTTAAAATCTCAGACATTGGCATAAAAGTTGGTAATCGCAAATACAGCTTTGCCAGGATCAAAGCTTTTTGGCTTCATTATGAACCTCCATACACCTCAACTCTCAACATCCGTGTTCAGGGAGATTTTTTGAGAGATATTTCAATTTTCATGCCCATAGACGATCCGGCTCTAATTCGTAGCTTTCTCATCAAAAAAGTGCCGGAACTTGAAGGACAAAAGGAATCGCTAACAGACATTCTTTTAAGACTACTCAAAATTTAATATGACAAGAAAACTATCACAATCCGCCACAGACAAAATTTCCAAAGCCAAAACAAGCATTGAGAGTGATTTGTCTGTCCCAAAAGGAATTGATCTTTACGAACAACAGGTTGCCGACAAACTAATATCCGCAGCCACAGCAGATACCGAGAATGAACAAATCCTGGATAGGAATCTGCTTACAATAAAAAAATATGTTAAAAAATTCGCAGGAGAAAGCACTAGCGCCGAAGACTTCGCAAAAATCCAAAAGTATTCAAACGAAGTCGCCTCACTTTTAAAAGAAAATCCGGAATATGAGGACTTAAGAATTGCATTTAGATATGCAATGGGAGTTCCCGAAGACGCAAACAGTTCACTTGAGGCCTCAAAAGAAATTGCCCAAAACGCTCTAAAAGATTCCCTAAATAGCTATCCTTCAAATAAATTTGATTATGCCTGTGCAATTTTAGCTTTAAACAGCCCAAATCAAAGAGAAGCATTTGTCACTAACTTTATAGAAGAACTCAATCCCGAACAAATAAGCAGGGGAACTGAGGAAGAAAAAAATCGCTACAAAGACCTTTTGGCAAGGATGAACCTTCTTGGAGCACTACCCCCAAGCTTAATGAAAAACTCTCTGGAAAAAATAGGGCACAAAGTAACCGAAAAGGACATGAAAGCCTATCTTGATTCCTGGAGTGAAAAACACGATTTTACGGAAGCCGCTAAAAAATTCATTAAATACCGAATAGGTTCCGGAAATTATGTTACTCAAAATTTCAATTCCAAAACTATTTTCGGGATATTGGGGCAACTTGTAGGAACTCTTACTATTGTTGCAAACCTCTGGGCAAGCGGAAGAGCATATCTAAAAAATCCTCTCTTGATGCTTAAAAATGAATATTTATGGTTAGGAACAGGAGGAGTTTTGCTTGGGAAAAGTTTAATGGACGAGGAATTCGTTTTTAAATTCGGAGAAAAAGCCGGAGAAAAAGAAAAACGCATTCTAAATAAGCACAAAGAATCAAGATGGGGCCAATTGTTTAGTGAAGAAAATTATGCCGGAGTAAACATCTTTGCCGAATATTTGATGCAACATCCAAATAAAGCTGATCTGAAAGATGGAAATATCCCCCTAAGTGATTACCTCCAATACCTGGAAAAACATGGAAAAACCAGGGATCAATACAAAAAAATTTACGAAAAACTATTAAAAATGTCTCACGAAGATAGCAAAGGAACAAAAGATGGTTTTAAAGAACTATCTCAAACATTCATTAAACTAAACATCCAGACAAAAGGAGGAGACAAAGTCGCCGAACAATACAAAAATCGGCTCAAAGAATCTGGTAACGAATCAACCTAAAAACTATGCTAACAAAAGAACAAGCACTCAAAATCTGGTCCGATCAAATCCAAAAAGGATCTTTATCCATCCTGACTCAAGATGATGGTTTCTTTGAGGACAAGGACGAAAACTTGTTTGGAGCCCAGGTTTTCTTCGAATACACCAAGCAATTGAGGAATCCAAATGGAGAGATTAGAGAATTTGAATCTTCTCAAGACGGCATAGAAGATTTCTTCGGCTGGCTTAACGCCAAAGCCCAAGAAGAGAAAGAAAATACCGATTACCCAAAACTAATTTCCAAGCTAAGGAGAGGTGTTATGGAAGGATCATTAAAAGCTGAGGATATCTCCAATATGGCCAATGTTTTTAACACATTGTTTATCGAAGGAGAGCAATCAAGAGGGCTTAGTCTCGGAGATTTCTCCGGACAATATTTGAAACTTAGAAGAGAAGCTCTGAATTTTTCCAAACTCGAACTGGATCAACCTGCTCAAACAAGCAGTGCAATTCCACCAGCTAAAGAGATTAAAGAATCCCAAACATTTCAATCAGACAAAACAAAAGAAACATTATCCAAGTCCGCAAGTCCCCAAAATCAAGCAGAGATAACACTAAGCCCAAGTGAGCAAATTAAGCTGACTTCGGCTTTTCCAGAGCTAAACCTTGGGCTGGCAGATTTTCAAAACTGGACAATAGATATCAACGGACAGCTGCAAATGCCCACAAACCTTGTTAGCAAAATCGTGAATTTGGATGAATATAGACAACAAGAATTTGTGATGACCTTAAGAGATCAAAAAGGTTTTGGAGATGCCCATGCAAAAATTGCGCCAAATCAAAAATTCCCAAAAGTAATATCAATTACAGATAATTCCGGAGACAAAACTATATCTCTCAAAGTAAAAATACTGGAAGATAGAGAGCTTGGAATAAATAGGGAATCTAAAATTAGGAGAACAACAAATATCCAGGGTGGCGGCATAAACAAATTAAGCCTAAACATCCCTGACACAAGCCTAAATCTAACCAAAACAACAAAAATAGGATATAGCGGAAACCTTGAAACAAAATTAAACCAAGTTAGAAGTACGGGGGAAGGCACACGGCAAGATCTCACTGATGAAGATGGAATCAATGCCCAAAGAATGAAGCAAGCTCTAAACGATAATCGTAAAGGAGTTAGTTCCACCACAGCAAAATCACCGAAAAAAAGCGGCATTTGGAAGTGGGTTGCAGGAGTAGGATCTACCGGAGCTTTTATGAAAATTGCCAGTGCCGGCATGCTGTCGGACAGCACATCAATCCACCAGACAGTTACTCACATTTTTAAAATAATTTTTTCCTAATGTTTAAAAAAGCACTCACAAAAAGAATTCTGATAATTGTAATCGCGGCCTTATGTCTTGCCATTATTGCCCCCGGATTACAGGATGTTTTTAATTCCTCGGGAGAGCTATTGAGTGCACATACAGCTCATGCCGCAGGTTTGAGCGACACACAAGCGGAAAGTTTTGAGAAAATCAATCGATTGACAGATGCCTTATCAAGAGTCATCTGGCCCGTATTGTACATGATTGGGGGATTGCTTGATGGTTCAATAATTTTTGACGGAGGAATGGAAGAACGACTCCGAGATATCTGGATCCCAATTCGCAATATCGTAAATATTTTCTTTGTTCTGGCGATTGTCGGTATAGCCCTATACAACATCCTTGGATTTGCCGGAGGGGAAGGGGACGAATACACCATAAAAACCATGCTTCCCAAAATAATTATCGGAATTATTGCCGTAAACTTTTCATTTTTGGGAATCAAGATCGCTCTGGATTTTGTAAATATTCTCACCACATCAATAGTCGCAATTCCGGCGGGTATAAGTGAAGAACTAATGGATACAAAATTAAATGATAAAGATAAACAAACAGCCATTTGCCTACATTCCGTAAATCTCTCTCCCGAAATGGTGAGTGATGGTGGAGAAAATGGGACAATAAAGAAAAGCAATGTGAGCGGAATTTACAATAAAACTTGTATGCTCAGGGCCGCAGACGAACTCAACATCCCGGGATATAATGGGGAAATTAAAGACATTGCCGAAAACGATGAGGCCGGAATCAGACAGGCCATTGAGTCTAAAATTGATAGCAGTTCACTAGGTGCGGAAGAAAAAACCGCCATGAAAGAAGAATTCAACGAAAAGTCGCAAGAATGCCAGGATAGTGCACTTTGTAATTTTGGAACATTGGAATTAACTGGTAGAGGTAGGGCATTCTTTGAGAGTTTAACTCAGAAAAATATTGCCATGGCCCTCGCCCTAAACATGGGAAATATTTTGGAATTCAAAATGGCTCCAATGACTACATGGGCAACCCTAGCCGAGAACACAGGTTCTGTGCAACTCGAAGAAAGCATCATTAACGCCATATTCTCACTTGTAATGTTCCTCTTATACACCACGGCCTTTATAGCCTTAGCTATCATCCTGTTTGGTCGTGTAATTGTGATGTGGCTTTCAATAGCAATTTCTCCAATACTATTAATCCTATTTACCGTTCCCGCCGCCAAAGAAATGGGCGGACTCGGCGAACTTACCGACAAATTCACAAAACACCTATTCGTCCCAGTTCCAATAGCTCTGGCTTTAATGCTCGGCTGGGTGATGTTCAATGCAATCATCGGACAGGGATCACTCTCTGCCGGAACAGACATCCTTAGTAGCACCTACGGACTACCCGTAAAAGGTCTGGAATCCTTTCCTCGACTTGTAGCCGCAATAGGAACCGTTGTCGTTGTTTGGATGGGAGTCTTCGAATCGGCCCAGGGGACAGTGGTTGAAGGAGTTGTCGGAACTTTGGGGGAAGCCGTTCAAGGTGCCGGAAAATGGTTGGGAACAGCACCATTTAGATTTGCCAAGGTCATTCCTGTTAAAACTGCTAGTGGTGAAACAGTAACGGCTTCACCTCTTGCGGCCTTTCAGGCTCTTAGTACGGGAATTCCTGAACATTTGAAACAACAGGATCTAAACGAGGCCAACGAACTCAAGAAGAAAATGGGATTAACTATCAATAACTTAAAGAATGTCGCAACAGCAAGTACCGCAAAGGGAGCATATAACGAACTGAAAGAGAACGCCTCTACATTTAAAGGAGATAAAGATACGGCATATGAAGTAATGAAAGAAATAAAAGGCAACAAAAATAAGAAAACCTTCCTGGAAGATATGGCAAAGGAAGCTACCTACGAACAAAACCCCAAGCTGGCAGAATCAATAAGAGGATTCGCTAAGGCAGAAGATGCAACTAAAGAAAAAGAGGCCATAACAAAGATGCAAGAAGCTTTAAGTTCGGAAGCAAAGCAGCAGGAGGAGAAAGAAAAAGCTAAAGAAAAAGAAAACCAAACCGCGGCGCAGACAGATCAAAATGTCAAGAACGCCACGGCACAAATCAAGGGACATGTGACCAATAATAATCCTACTCAGCTTGGCGAAGCCATAAAACAGGCTCAGTCAAAGGGAGTTCTTTCCGATCTCAGTGAAGAAAAAATCAAAGAAACCTTTGGCGAAGTTGGAGAAAAAGCCATAGAAATTCTAAAACCAATCGGCGGAGTTGCCGCCCTAAAAATTGCCGGACAAAAACTAACCGATGTAAAAGATGAAGTAAAAGGTCAAACAATTCACAAAGTAAAAGATTCAAGCAACCAGGATATTGAAGTAATGAAAGTGGGGGATGCCCACTATCAGGTTGAAAATGGAGCAGTAAGTAAGAACCCAGTTAAACTTGCCTCCGGACAAACCCCCGACGACAGCAACAAAACCGGTGAAATCCGAGACAATGGTACTGTGGAAGAAGTGACACCAACACCATAATTCAGTAGAATAATCTAAATGCAAAATCCATACATCCACAATTCACTCTTCCGTCCCTCAAGGCTCATCTATCTGGCCGATAATTCCGGCAAATCTCCAAACCCCGAAGGTGGCAAGAATGAAGACGATAGTCCTCTCACAGATTATCAGAAACACATGGCCCACACTCTCAGCTCCGGTGTTCATAAGCTTAGCGAGGAAGATTTTCAAGGGAGCCACAAGTTAGATCCTGCAATCCTAGAAGATCTTTTCAATAGCAAAAACAGCAAACTGAAAGATGGATCTTACGACAAAACCGACAAAAACGATCCATACAATCTCTTTATGCAAGCCCTGAAAAACGGCATGTTCCCCAAAAGAGGAAAAAATGCTGAGCGATTCTTACGAGCCCTAGACGGAGGAAACAACGAAGAAAAAGCCGCAATAAAGATTCTTAAAGACAATGGGAGAGGGCCGATCAGTGAAAACAAATTCGACAAATTACTCAATAAACTCGAAGAAGCCACTCAAGAAGATGCTCAGCAAGAACTTGAAAAAGCAATGGCAGAGTTTGGTGAACAAGTTAGCTCGCCTACTCAAAGTGTAGATATCACCGAACTTTTAAAACAGACTGCAGAATTTGAAGATAAGCCTGAACTTACTCTTGAACCAATGAAGTTTGGAGCTTTTGAAATTGCCCCACCTGATCCGGAACTGGTAAAGAAATACAACGAAATGGTTAGTGAGTTTAACGAAAAATCACATGAATTTGCCCAGGAAGTAATAAAGCAGATCAGAGCGGGTGAAGAGTTTTTTGGAGATGTTAGCGGAAAAAGTGATCAAGAAATTGAGCAAATGAAAAAAACCCTGCAATCCACAACCAATGGGTTGTTGGTGGAATTGAACAGAACACAAAAACTCAAGAAAAAACTCGAACCCGTAAAACAGCAGGCTCTCGATTACTACTACAGAAACATCGCTCGCTACCAAGATCTGCGCATTTTTGGAAAACTTACCGGAATCGACTTGCTAAGACTTACAAAACTCAAAATATGGGATTTGAAAACAAGTAAGGATGGAACAAGCCTCGAAATGGGCGGACTAAAAGTTAAAAAGACCGGCGCTACTGAAAAAGCATGGGGAGAAATAGAAATTGTAAAAATCCACTTTAGGAATGATCAGAATGACGAGGGAGACAGTCCCGGCGCATTGGTCATTGAATATCGTGAAAACAACTCAAAAGAAACCGTCGAAACTTCAATGAGCAATTTTATCGGACTCTTAAACGGCCTGGAAGCTCACGAAGAAATTGATGATCTGGAAAGTTTAAACCTAATCATCAAAGAAGAAACCGGCGACAAAAATTTGGAGCAAGGAGATTCATTTAAAGCTGAAAAATTGGTGGACATTGACGAAGATGGCAATGGGATATACGAAACGGAAGAATTTAAGATTGAAGCAATTGATCCGGAAAGCAAAAAAATCAAGCTAGATAAAGTCATTATAAAAATTCCTCAGCGAGATCTACAATTATCCATATCAAATCAATTATATTTTGACCATGCTCAGCAAGAATATTCCTACGGAGAATTTGCCCGAATGCTCAAATACAGAGGTTTTCACAGAAGTGACCAAGCCGACGAACAAACAATAAGACGAGTTCAAAACCCAGCTTACCCCGAACAAGGCCCAAGACCTCAGGTTCCAACAGAACGCCCAGACCAATTTGATATCGATGAAGCCCTGGAAGAAATGGGCGTAGTTCCTCCCGAAGATCAGGAAAATCCGCCAACACAAACTTCACCACCAACAGTCCCCGAGATTGCTCAAGGACAAACACCAGAGCCACCTCTAGCCGAGACTGCTCAAGGACAAACACCAGAGCCACCTCTAGCCGCAACCGCAAGCACCTCCACTTCCACGCAAGAGAAACCATCCAAGCCTGAGCTAGGAGAACCCAAAAAAATAAAAGCAAAATACAACAAAGAAGCTTTGCCCTACGATGATGTTTTCAAAGTCGGAAACATGGATATAAAAGGGCGAAACTACGCAAAAGAACTATGGGGCAGCACCACTTTCCTTTGTGTTGACGATGTTTGGGAACTGGCAAAAGCCTGTTGGGAATTTTACCAAAGACGATGGCAGAGGAAACAAAAAGCGCGCTATTCCGGAGCTTTTAAAGATTCGCCAATCATAGACAAGGAAATGAAGAGGATCAATCAGGCCGCTGAGAATGAAGAAATGGGACAATACAAGGAATCACTGGATCAAATGGGTGTGCGCGAAGTGCAGGAGCGTCTTAGAGTAACCAAAGATCAAGATGAATTAAAAGCTTGTTACTCAGTGCTTTCTGCTTCCGGTCAGATGAACTGGGATGATATCGAGATGTGGAAAAATCTAAACAATTTTGTTGATTCCTCACTCTCAATCCCTATTCCCAGGAACGGCGACCCTAGAACAAGAATTTCCAAAGATAGCGAACGAACAGGT
>JAHIRL010000133.1 GCA_018818755.1 Patescibacteria group bacterium | reverse complement strand
TAAAGAATATACAAGTTTTTTACATGAACAATGGGAAGAATCAGAACAATTGGTGGAAGAAAGCCTAAGAGAAAACGCTCCTAAGTTTGCAAAAACAACAATTGTAAACACTATCCAAAGGCTTTGCTCTCCAACATCGGTGGAAAGCAAGGTTGTTTTAATAAAAGTTCCTCAGGATAAAATTAAAGGAAAAGTTGTTGGTAAAAACGGGAATAATATTAAGAAGCTTGAAGAGCTTATTGATGTGGATGTTATTTTTAATGATCTACCTCAAACAATTAGCCTGTCTTCGTACAATCTTGTAAATAGGAAGATTGCAGAAATTGCCATTGAAAAACTTATAAGGGTAAAGGATGAGATTAACGAGCAGGTTGTGGAAAAACTGGTTGAACAAGCAAGAAAAGAAACAGACGAAGAGTTATATGTGGTAGGGAAAAAAGCCCTTAAAAAAATGGAGATAACTTTTGAAAAAGAAGATAGGGATCTTGTAAAAACTATTGGGCGGCTCCAATATAGAACAAGTTATGGACAAAACATTATGAAACACTCTATGGAGGTTTCTTGGGCAGCAACAATTATCGCCAGCGAACTTGGGGCCAATGTTCAGGTTTGTAGAATAGCCGGATTTTTACACGATCTCGGAAAAGCGATAGACCAAGACCCTGATGTACAAGGAGCGCACGATTTTCTTACAAAAGAATTAATGGAAAAATACGGGTTCAACGAGGCCGAAATTCATGCGGCTTGGACTCACCACGAATCAGAGCCACCAAAAACGCCGGAAGCCCTAATAGTAATGGCCGCCGACGCAATCTCCGCTGGTCGGCCCGGAGCACGCCAGGAATCAATAGATAGATATATCGAAAGGATTCAAGCTCTAGAAGGAACAGCGATGTCTTTTGATGGAGTGAAAAAATCTTTTGCGATCTCCGCTGGTAGAGAGGTGCGAGTTCTTGTTGACCCAGAAGAAGTGAAAGACGAACAAATTAAAGAATTTGCGACAAAAATTGCAAAGAAAATTGAACACGACCTAAGTTATCCTGGAAAAATAAAAATAAATGTTATCAGGAAAACAAGGCACACAGAAATTGCTAAATAACCAAAAACACCATGGAGAAAAAAAGAAGAATCTTTGATAAAATCATAATGGGCGCCGTGATCGGCGGTGCGGTTGCTTCGGTTGTTGGAGTCGCGGCAATTAAAAAGAAAAAAGAAGAAGAAAAAAAGAAAAAAGGAATAATAATGAGAGTGCTCGGGTTTTTTTCCAAAAAGAAACGCCTAAAAGAAATTCCAAGCGAAACGGAGGAAATTGAACAATAATGAAAAAAGCCAAAACACTAAAAGTGGCAATATTCTTAATAGTTTCCTATTTGTGCGCAAATACCGTTTTTGCTTATTCCCCACAAAAAATCGTCACATTTCAACTTAACGAAAAAACGGTCAGCATCTCACAAAAACAGCTTGGCTTAAAAATATTCAAAATAGGAGAAACAATAATCCCAATAATCGACCATAGAAAAGTAGATGAGTTTTTAATGAAAAACTTTTCGGATAACGAAGTCAAACCAAGTCCTGCCACATATTTTTTTGACAACAATGGAAACATCCAAATTTCCGAATCAAAACCTGGAAAAACCATCAACCGAGCAACCCTTTTTAAGCAACTGGAAGCCTATCTTAAAATAGAATCCACAACTCCCATCCCCCTTCCACTTGAAGAACTTAAGGCACCCATTACAAAAGAAGACCTGGAAAAAGATCTGCCCAAAATGCAAGAACTTCTAAACTTTAGCTTTACCTTTGTGGATCCTGTTTATAGTGATAACTGGGAAATAAAATTAAAAGCCCACCCCAACTGGGTAAATTTTGAGGAAGAAGAAATAATTACAAACCTGGTACCGCCCAAAAAAGAAACAAAAATAGTAATCAGAATAAACCCGGAAGAGTTCAATCTCTATATAGATGAGGAAATTTCCAAATGGTTAGATTCGGAAAAAACAGAAGTAAATATTTATCAGGACGAAAACAATAAAATAATAATAGAAGGCCAAGGACACGACTATAAAAAAATCGACAGAGAACTTTTTGTTAAAGCCTTTGAATTAGCAATAAAAAACCAAATCAAAAACATCCCAATTCCCGTTGTTCAAACTCCACCACAGCTAAACATTTCCCAAGACCTTCAAAACATGGGGATAAAAGAACAATTTTCAGTAGGGCACACCTCTTATTATGGCTCTCCATACAACCGCATTCACAACATCAAAGCCGGAGCCGCTAAATTAAACGGGACCTTAATTGCTCCCGGAGAAACCTTTTCCTTCAACAGCACCCTCGGCCCCGTGGACGACACAACGGGATACAGGAAAGAGTTGGTCATAAAGCCGGAAGGAACAATCCCCGAATACGGCGGAGGGCTTTGTCAGGTTTCCACAACGGTTTATAGATCCGCACTTCTTGGCGGCTTACCAATTGCCGAACGCAACCAACATTCTTATGCCGTTTCTTATTATTCCCAAATCTTAGGACACGGCCTAGATGCCACCATCTACATTGGCGGTGCAGACCTCAAGTTTACAAACGACACAGGCCACCACCTCCTAATGCACGCCTACACCGTAAACGACTATGAGCTATACATCGTTTTATACGGAACCAAAGACAACAGGAGCGTAGAAATGGACGGGCCCTACATCTCCAGCCACACCTCCCCAGGAGCTCCAGTATATGTTAAGACCGACACCCTCGACCCAGGAGTCCAAAAACAAACCGAAAGAGCACACGCAGGCTTTAATGTCCTCTGGTATAGATACCTATCAAAACCCGGAGAAGAAATTATAAAAGAAGAAATCCAAACCAGTTACAAAGCAATGCCTGCCAAAATTTTAGTAGGAGAGTAGTTATTTTTTAAGCAGGTCAGCTCTCAAAGCCTTAAGCTCCTCCATTAACATTTTTGCATTTTCATTTGCCTCGTCAATCTCCATCACTCGAAGAATCATATTTTTTGCCGCCTCGGTATCGCCCAGCTCAATAAAAAGTTCAGCCAAAAGTAGCAAGTAATCAATATTTTCCTGGTCAAGATCCGCCGCCTTGTTCAAAGCTATTACCGAGTTTTGTAATTGCCCCAAAGACCTGTAAACCTGAGCCAGACTCGCATATCGTTGCGGCCTCGAAGGATCCAGCTCAACAGCTTTCTGATAAGCATCGCGAGATTTTTCAAACTCATTCTGCTGATACAGACTCAACCCCAAATGGCTATAATGAACGGAATCGTCGGTTAGCTGGGCCAGCTGGGCAAAAAGAGCACTGGCAGAGGAGAACATCTGTTTTTTCATATAGAGCATAGCCAGCTTGTTCTGGGTTTCAACATGCAGAGCATCAAGCGCAAGGGCTTGTACAAACATTTTTATCGCCTCGTCCTCTTTGCCTGCCTCCATCAAAAGCTCCCCCTTCGAATAAAGCGCGGAGGCTTGCACTGCATCCCCCTTTGCCACCTTCTGATTTTTCAACTCATCAAAACTGCCATCAAAAAGCTCCTCTTTCTCAGTCACCTCCTTTTTTCGGGATATCAAATAAGCCCTCCTGATAAAAACGGAAGCAAGAGCCAGAGCACTAAGAAATATTAACAAATAAGTCCACATAATTATTTTTTAATAGAACTAACATCGTCAAGTTCAATCGTTGCCCACTCGTCTCCCTCCAAAATGACTTTCAATTTTTTATTCAAAATATCCAAAGCAATAACCTTCCCCTTTTTCCCGGAATGAACACTGGATTTTTTCAAAACAATAAAACTGCCCACATCCGGCATCCCTTTCTTCAAATCCCTATAAACATTAACCTCATATCTCAAACAGCAAAGCAGTTTTCCACAGGCCCCCGAAAGCTTGGAACTTCCCTTGCTCTCCAATCCCTGCTCCCGGACCATTTCCATATTTATACTCGCCAACTTATGCAAAAAAGTATTACAACAAAGTGACCGTCCACACTTCCCAAAACCTCCAACCATCATCGCCTTATCCCGCGGCCCCACCTGTCTTAAATAAATTTGTTTTTTAAAAACCTTCGCCAAGTCCTTCACCAATTCCCTAAAATCAACCCTATCCTCAGCGGTAAACATAAAATGAAGCTTACCTCCGGAAAACGAAATCCCCGCCCGAAACACCTGCATGTCCAAACCATGGCGCCCAACTAGCTGATTGGCCTTTTCCATAAGTTCAAGCAATTGCGTTTCGTGGTTTTCTACCTTCTGAACATCATTCGCCGTAGCTTTTCGCAAAATTTTAGAATTTTCCACAAAAATCTTCTCATCACTAATCGGCCTACTAATATATTTCACAAGCCCAAACTCTTCTTTTCCTTCATCGTCCTTAAAAATCACAAAATCGCCGGGAGCATAATCGTCATTATTCCCTTGAGGAACTTCGCAAATCATTCCCGAAAAATATGATTTCACCCCACTAATTTGTCTATTTTCACTCATAAATTTATCATTAAATTTTCCAAAGCAAGCCTTTTGTTCACATTGTGCTTTAAGAGAATACCAGTATCCTCGATTTTGGAAAGAGTATTTATGTGTTTCTTGCTTGCCCTATCACCCCCCAAAATCTTTGTCCTTAGGACATTTTTCAAAATCCCCAAAAAAATATCAGTCTGATTCTCCTCCTCCAAAAGTCTTTCCACATAAGCAAATCGATCATGGATATTTTTGTGATCGAGAAAATTCTGCACATCATGATAAATCTTTATATATTTAGCCAAAAGTTCAGGATTTTCCATCAGCGAAATGGCTTTTCCCGTTTTTCCAAGAGACAGTAAGCTTACTTTTTTAATGACCTCTTCGTCCTGATCCGGATAAATCTCTCTCAATTTTTTATGTAAATAGTTTACGGAAACCACATTAAACTTAAGCAAACGAACCCTGGAAACAACGGTTGGTAAAAGCAATTTTAGAGCATTTGTAGTCATGATAAAAATAGTTTTTTTGGGCGGTTCCTCCAGAATTTTTAGAAAACTATTAGCCGCCTCCGTGGTCATCCTTTCAATTGTCTGAATCAAAACAACCGTATGCCGCGACTGGCTGGACATACTTAGCCTCTCTACCAACTTTCGCACATCTTCAATCTTCAGCGATTCACGGCTCCCCTTCATCTGGATAGTGTCGATATGGCAATTTTTCTCCACCTGCTCACAATTTCGGCAATTATGGCAAAAATCATTTTCACACTGCAAAATTCCCGCCAACTTTCTAGCAACTGTAAATTTCCCAATACTATTCGGTCCCACTAGCAAATAAGCATGAGCCAGCTTGCCGGATTCAAGATCTCTTTCCAGTAATTCCAATTGTTTTTCGTGACCGATTACCGACCAGTTATATTTCATAATTAAAACTTAATCTATCTTTTTCCAATCTTTTTCCTGTCTAACCAATAGTTCGGAAGCCCGCTCCGGCTCGGCCATCACCGCCTTAACAAAACGCTCCAGCCGCACCATATTCTGCGACCCCTTCACAAGCAACAAATCTTTAGACTTCGGCACATAATCCACAGCCGCCGCGTGAGCATTGGCATAAGAAGACACCTTTCCTTTCTCCATCCCGGCATTCAAAGCCCCCTTCGCAAAAAACTCGGCATCCTTTCCCACAGTGATCAATTCATCTGCATATTTTGGCACAGCCCTTCCAAGCTCCTCATGCATCCTGTGAGAAGAAGTCCCCAGCTCATTCATTGAACCAAGCACAGCAATCTTCCTTTTCCCCTCCCCCAAAGCCCCCAAAAGCTTAAGAGCCTCAAGCAAAGCCTCCGGCGAAGAATTATATGAACTGTCCAAAATACTCGAACC
Source organism: Patescibacteria group bacterium (assembly GCA_018818755.1). Classification (GTDB taxonomy): domain Bacteria; phylum Patescibacteriota; class Gracilibacteria; order UBA1369; family LOWO2-01-FULL-3; genus JAHIRL01. The sequence goes on along the minus strand of JAHIRL010000133.1, from coordinate 12,414 downwards.
ATCTTTTCCCGCAATCAGGCTCATTCGTCCCGGTGGCAACTGATACTCTCCCAAGGCCAAAATCGCATCAACAATATCCATCTTAAAAATAAGCCCGCAAATAATAGCCGGCAACATTACAAAGGCGTTATATTTCCCCAAAACCGAACTTGAAACCTCATACTTTTTCCCCTCATGCTCAAGAATAAAAGAAGTTCCGTCCAGCTCAAGTTTTAGTGATCTAGCCCGAAAATCCGCATTTTCTCTAATCGAATAAGTCAGGGTATTTTTCTTCCCCCTCTTTTTGGCCAATTTTGCAATAAACTCGTTGTCCACATTCAAAACAGCAATTCCATCCACCCCCATTGCATCAATGGCTTTGCGTTTTTCTTCAAAAATTTCATCCAATCCCGCAAACTGTCCATCGGCAATATGCACCGGCGAAACATTTGTAAACACAGTCACATCTGGTCGCACAATCGAAAGCAAAAAATCCATATCACCTTTTTTGTCCACCCCCAACTCCAAAAGCAAAATCTCACTATGATCCCGCGAAAAGGAGTTATAAAAGGCCTTGAGCAAAAAAGCTCCCCACTTGAAAGCACTACTATATCCACTTTCAATATCCAAAATCGTCAAAAGCAAGCCAAATTCGCTGTTCATACTCTTCTCGCTTCGCCTCACCCGAAACTGCCTGTTTAAAACAGTAAAAATAGCGTCTTTAGTGCTAGTTTTTCCCACAGATCCGGTTACTATCACAATCTTTCCCCGAAACTTTTTCATCCTGTACCTAGCCATAATTTTGAGCAGAAACAAAACCGCCCTCCTTACCAAGTTTTTCATAAAAGCCCTTAAATGCGCGAAAAAGATAGCACAAAACTTTTTGAAAAGCGAGCAAAATCTGCTAGAATCAAAACCTCAAATAACCCCACTTCTCATGAAAAAATTACTCACAGGATTGATGATTATAGGCTCAATTTTCGCATTCGGTTGCGAAAGCAAGGATCAAGAACAGCCAATTGTCGAAGACCTTCCCCCAACCACTAACACCGCACAAATGAAACTCTCACCGGAAAAAGGCGATACTATCGCCACAATCAAGACCAACAAAGGAGAAATTAAAGTTCTTCTCTACACCGACATGGTTCCGCTTACCACAGAAAACTTTATCGAACTTGCCAATCAGGGCAAATATACAGATGTCCCTTTCCACAGGGTAATTAAAGGATTTATGATTCAGGGAGGAGATTTTCAAAACAAAAACGGAACCGGCGGGTACAGCTTTAAGGGACCGGGCACACTACTCAAAAACGAATTCATTGAAGGTCTCGACCATCGCAGAGGCGCTCTTTCTATGGCCCGCACAGCCGCTCCGGATTCAGCTGGAAGCCAATTCTTTATAGTCCACGAAGATTCCCACTTCCTAGACGGACAATACGCAGTTTTTGGCTATGCCTACGAGGGAATGGATGTTGTTGACACGATTGCCGAAATGCCCACAGACGGAATGGATCAGCCACTTGACGACGCCATGATCGAAAGTGTGGAAATTAGCAAATTCTAAATGAAACAAGCCAGGCTAAACATTTCCGGCCGGGTCCAGGGTGTCTGGTTTCGAGGTGCAGCTAAGGACGAAGCCAAAAAACTAGGTCTCGTTGGCTATGCTAAAAATGTGGACGATGGCAGCGTAGAGATTCTTATTCAGGGCGAAGAGGGCGCGATTCGGAAATTTATTGAATGGTGCAGGCAAGGCCCGGAAATAGCGCAGGTAGACAATGTTGATGTGCGGTGGAAAGAGCCAGATTTGTCAAAACTCGAGTTTGAAGTTAGGTAAAAGTGTGCACATGCAGACTTTTATTGAATCACTTAGACTTATCAAGGGGCATCAAAGGAATTAGCTCTGGTAATTTATGACAAGGTGTTGACTTCTGTGATGACGGCTTAACCTCCTCCTTCTTCGTAGAACCGCTTCCATCTCCCATTAACGCTTTCACCTCTTTTTCCTTTGCCTCCAGATCAGTTGCAGTTTTTATTCTTATCTCAGAAGCTCTTCTCTCAAAAAACTCCATAGCTCTTTTCATCTCTCCAAGCTGTATTGTTTGAGCATCAAGTTTCTTTATACATGTTTCTGCCTTGGTTTCCTTAGTTGTTTTATCGAGAACAGAAACAGAAGAAGAAGCATGAAATGCCTTTTTATCAGCACCACTTCCCTTTACGCATTCTTCAAGATCCTCGTTAGAATTCAGATCAGCCTTGGTGCAGTTAATAATCAGCTCCTCCTTTGCGCCCGGGGCAACAACCTTCACAGCATTTAACAGTCTCGCCTGAAAATTCATCGTCACATTAACAACATTTTGTGATAGAGATTCACACTTTTGATGCAACTCCACCATGTTGGGCTCATCAGGAGTTTTGTCGGCAGCCAACGCCTCAGCATTTGAACATGCTGCGCCAACGGCAACTAATAGCAAAGAATTAATTTTTGACATTTTAATGATAGTTAGCAAATAAGCACAAAAATATAACAGAAAAACGCAAAAGCGTCAAGCCCTAAAAAGTCGCAGCACTACACCAACAATTTCGCCGTGTCGACACGGTCTCTCCGACAAAAAACCGACCCGAACTTTCGTACGAGCCGGCTTAAATTCCAACATAAGCAGCTCTACGCCATCGCCTTTTCCACAACAGCCTTAAAGGCTTCGGGAGCAGAAACCGCGATCTCTGCGAGCATTTTGCGGTTTACTGAGATGTTCTTTTTGGTCATACCGTCGATCAAACGACTGTACTTTACATCAAGCGCTCTGCATGCCGCATTAATTCTGGCAATCCACAAGCTTCTAAAGGTTCTCTTTTTAAGACGCCTGTCTCGATAGCTGTGAATTCCAGCTTTCATGACGGCGTTCTTGGCCTGTCTAAAGGTTTTACTTCTTAGGCCTCGATAACCTTTGGCAGCCTTCACAACTTTTCGGTGCCTACGGTGGGCGGTAACGCCTCTTTTAATCCTGGTCATATTATTATATTACTAATAGTTTTTTTACAGACTTCAATCGGCTTGGGTTCACGGCAATTCCGCCTTTTCCCAGCTTCTTCTGTTTTTTGGATTTATTGTCAAGCAAGTGTCTTTTACATGATTTTTCAACCATCAATTTTCCACTTCCTGTCTTTTTGATCCTTTTTTTCAGTCCGCTATGTGTTTTTTGCTTCATGATTTTTTAGGTGTTAGAATCATAAGTAATGTGTTCCCTTGGCCCTTTGGGGGCGTTTCCAAATCAGAAAATTCCTTCATATCCTCATAAAATTTCATCATTTTTGTTATCGCAAGGTCTTTATATATAACCTCTCTCCCCCTAAAAATCAATGAAACTTTCACTCCGTTACCTGCTTCCAGAAACTTCTTCGCTTGCCTGGCTTTCACGGCCATATCATGTTCGCCAGTCTTAAACCCCATTCTCACGCCTTTAATCTCAGTTTTCTTCTGCATCTTCCGATGCTTTGTATCTACTTTTTTCTGATGATATTTGTACTTCCCAAAGTCCATTATTTTGCAAACAGGCGGTTGAGCTTGAGGAGAAACCTCTGCTAAGTCGAGATCTTTCTCTTTGGCTAGCGCAAGGGCTTTCTCGGTACCCATAATTCCAAGCTGCTTCCCTTCATCGTCGACAAGTCGAACGGTGGGAGACTTGATAGCTTGATTTATCCTTAGATGTTTTGCTATATAATCGGGATTACAATTAAAAAAGCCATTGGATTGTACGAAAAAGCTTGTAAAATGTCAACATGAAGAAATTAGTTATACTGGGCTCAACCGGCTCTTTGGGTACACAAACTTTAGAAGTTTTACAGAAGCACCGCAAAGAATTTGAAGTGATAGGCCTAGCCGCCGGCCAAAACACCCGGCTACTTAACAAACAGGCCAAGAGCTTAAACTGTAAAGGCATAAGCAAGAAAGACGGCTCAGCCGCTCTTTTAAAAATGGCCGCCCACCCCGAAGCAGACATCGTGATAAATATTATTTCCGGTCTAGCCGGGATAAAGCCAACTTTTTCAGCCCTAAAAGCCGGAAAAACCCTAATCCTCGGCAACAAAGAGTCCGTAGTGGCCGAAGGTCAGCAAATCAAAAAATATCTCTCTCAAATAATCCCCTTAGACTCCGAGCACAACGCCATTTACGAAATTCTAAAAGCCCACCCCAACGAAAAAATCGACTATATCACCCTTCCCTGCTCCGGCGGTCCCCTCTATGGAAAATCATCCCAAGAAATCGTCAACGCCCTTACCTCAGACCTCACCAAACACCCCAAATGGAGCATGGGCCCCAAAATTACCCTAGAATCCGCCACCCTCATAAACAAAGGCCTGGAAATAATCGAAGCCCACTATCTCTTTAAGCTCCCCTTTTCCCGCATCCGCACAAAAATTCATCCCGCCTGCCGCATCCACGGCATGGTCACTTTTGCAACCGGCGAAACCTACGCCTACTTTGGCCAGCCAGACATGCGCGAACACATCAAAAACTGTTTGCTGGGAGTTAATCCCGCATCCATCAAAAAAATAAATCCCAAAACCCAAGAACTCTACGAAGTCCCCCACAAAAACCTTCCCGGGATAAAAATTGTCCTCCAAGCCTATCGCAACGGCCGCATCAAAGAATTTCTCAAAAAAGAGGAAAGAATAATGAAAAACCCTCCATCAACCTTCGCGCAATTGCTTATTTGTCTTCGATCAAAGAAAGAGAACGCAAAATAACTATAAAAGCATCCACCCTAAAAGGTTTTTGCAAAGACCTAAGTAAAGCATCTTTGTTCTTCATTTCTTCAAGGGTTTGGCTAAGCAGGTTTTCATTCGCCCTGCCGGACATTAAAATATAGGGAGTTTTTTCAAGCTGAGGCATAGCTCTCAGTTCTTGATAAAGCTCAAGCCCTTCATCCTTTTCGGGCAAATCTATATCTGAAAGAATCAGGCGAACCGAATCAAGGGTTTCACTCATGATCAGATCAGAAATCCCCTTCTTTGCTTCTTCAGTATTTTTAAACACAGAAATCAGGTCTTTATCGACATCGACATCCAACAATGTTGAAAGCGCTCTTTTGCAAAAATTAGCGACAAGGAGTTCGTCCTCTAGAACAATGATATTGGTTTTCTCGAGATCAGACATAATTTAGATATTTATTTACACAAGATGCAGATTATAAACGAACTCACCCAAAAGTCAACCCGTAAACTTGCAAAACCCGAATCAACATGGCACAATCAGCTTCCATGAACCACGCAATTATTTTGGCGGCAGGCAGAAGCTCCCGCCTAAGATCAAATAAGGATAAGCTTTTTCTCAAGGTGCACGGCCATCCGGTTCTTTATTATGCGATAATGGCTTTCAACGAAAATCCCCATATCGACGAAATAATAATTGCGGCAAATGCCCAAAACAAAGAGAAGATTCAAAAATTACTCCGCCAATACAATTTTCCAAAAGCTAAAAAAATCGTTCCGGGCGGCACCACTCGTCAAAAATCGCTAGAGAAAAGCCTAAAGCACATCAACCCCTCCAAAGACGATTTAATTGTTGTTCACAACGGGGCCAACCCCTTACCCTCCCAAAAAGAGATCAACGCCGCAATAAAAGAAGCCAAAAAGCACGGAGCCTGCATTGTTGGGCACTTCCTCACTTCCACCATCAAAGAAGTTGATCCAGACAGCAAACACATCATCAAAAGCCACGACCGCAAACAAATTTTTGCAGCAGAAACTCCCCAAGTCGTCCGCTACGACCTTTTGGCTCGCGCCATTGCAAAAAACCTCGAAGCCACCGACGAAGCCGGCCTAATAGAAGCCCTTCCCCACAAAGTAAAATACATCGAAGCCGACGAAAACAATTTTAAAATAACCACCCAAAAAGACTACCTCAGGCTAAAAACCCTAATGGGCGACGCCCCCGAAGATTTTAGAATAGGCCTTGGCCAAGACAGCCACGCCTTTGATCCGGACAAAAAAGGCCTGCAACTCGGCGGAATCTCCCTCCCAAAACACCAAAAACTCAAAGCCAATTCCGACGGAGATGTGATTCTTCACGCAATTTTCAACGCAATCTCCCAATCCCTGGGCGAACAATCCCTCGGTTTTTTTGCCGATCCACTTTGCAAAAGAGGCATCAAAGACAGCAAAACCTATCTGGATATAATCATGGAAAAAGCCCGCAAACAAAAGCTAAAACTCAACAGTCTGGGAGTGATGATCGAATGCAAAATCCCTCAAATAGACCCCCTAAACACAAAACTTAAAAAATCTCTTAGCAAAATATTGCGGCTAGACCCCGTACGCATCGGCATCAACGCCACCAGTGGCGAAGAATTGACGGCATTTGGCAGGGGCGAAGGCGTCCAGTGTTTTGCAATAGTTTCACTTACCAAAGAAAAATGATCCTGCGCTCCCCCGCAAAAATCAACCTCACCCTGGATATTCTGGGCCGCGATCCCGTCAGCGGCTACCATTTTATAAATACCATAATTCAGGAAATCCCTGAACTCTACGATGAAATTGAGATCAGCGAGTCCGAAACCGACCAAACTCCTCAAAAATTCTCCAGCATCGGCACAGCTCTAAAACTGCTTAAACAACACACTGGGACAAAAAAATGCGCCCGCATCACCATCAAAAAAAACATCCCAATAGCCTCCGGTCTCGGTGGAGCTTCCAGCAACGCCGCCACAGTACTAATAGGATTAAATAAACTATGGAATTCAAATTTGGGAACGGCAAAACTCGAAGAGCTGGCTAGTCAAATAGGAATGGATGTGCCCTTCTTCCTCTACGGCAAGACCTGTTACGGTACTAATTTTGGAGAAAAAATCGTACAACTTCCAGAGATTATGGGAACAGATTTCAAGCTTTTTCCAGTCTCAAACCAAGAAAATATCACCAAAACCGCAAATATGTACAGCAATCTCGACCTCTCCAAATGTGGCCACCAAACTGCAAAAACAGAGCAAATACTCAAAAATCCCGCAACCCTTATCCACAATCTCCACAACGATTTTGAAACCCTCATCCCCACACCTAAAAACCACCACCTTTCAGGCTGCGGCCCCTCTACTTTTCAAGTACAGCCCTGATCTTCTCGTAAAGAGCCTTAGTCAAAACGCCCCATTCCTCGGTTCCCATTCCGGTTTCCTCAATACATGCATCCATTTCTTTAAAAGCTTTGGTCAAGGGCCGTTCCAAAACTGACCTTACAAATGAAATGCCCATCAATTTCTCGGCTTTCCCCTTGATGTTTTCAATCAAGTGATGAAAAGCAATCTGCGTTTTTGAAGGCAATCGTCCAAATTCCTCCCCATACTGTTCACCAAAATCAACACTAGGTTTTTTCATAAAAGTAATTAGTATTCTCCCCTCCCTTTCATTGCTCTGCTCAAGGTAATCTCATCTGCATACTCCAAATCCCCGCCAACCGGCAGTCCCCGGGCAATTCGGGTTATTTTTAAAGTAAAATTCGACAATTGTTTCTGAATATACAAAGCAGTTGCCTCCCCTTCCAAACTCGGATTAGTAGCCAAAATAATCTCCACACCCTCGGAATCTCGCACCCTATCCACCAACTCACCCAGTTTCAGTTGCTCCGGCCCCACTCCATCCACCGGCGAAAGCGAACCGTGCAATACATGATAAAGCCCCTTATAATCCCCCGTCCGCTCAATCGCATAAGCATCTAAAACTCCCTCCACCACACAAATAAGCTTGGAATCCCGTGTTTCGTCAGCACAAACTCCACAAAGCTCCTCCAGCGAAACATTAAAACATTGTTTACAAAAATGAACATCTTTTTTAAGAGCAATAGCCGCTTCCCCCAAACTCTTCGCCCTGCTATCTGGTGAATACAAAAGATGCATCGCCAATCTTTGAGCCGATTTTGGCCCAATTCCCGGCAATTTGGAAAATTCCTCAATAATATCTCGTACTGGTTTTGGTAAAAAATTAGTCATGCACACATAGAAATGAAATATTGGACAACAGTCAAGTCATTTGTCATTTCTGGATGAAAGGTAGTCGCCAGATATTTGCCCTCTCGCACAGCCACAACCTCATCTCCGCTACTGGCCAAAATGTCACAACTTCGCTTGACCTCACTAATTTTCGGAGCTCTTATAAAAACCGCCGGGACCTTCTTTCCCGCAAACACAACCTCCGCCTCAAAACTATCCAACTGCCGCCCATAAGCATTCCTTTTAACTTTAATATCCATCAGCCCCAGACTTTCCACACCTTCCCCGTCTTCAATCTCCTTCGCCAGCAAAATCGCCCCCGCGCAAGTCCCCCAAATCCCCAAATCCTTGTGTGCCAAAATAGCATCCCGCAAACCAAATCGCGACAACAATTTACTCAAAGTGGTGCTCTCCCCGCCTGGAATCACCAAGCCGGCACAGCCCTCCAAATCAGCAGGCTTTTTCACCCGCACAACATCGACCCCGCAAGCCTCAAGCGCACGCAGATGCTCCACCACCGACCCCTGAATATCCAAAATTGCAATTTTCATATGACTACTATTACCAGCCCCTCTCCGCATATTTCTGCTCCAACCCGTCCATTTCCAGCCCGGCCATCGCGCTCCCCAGCCCCTCACTCAATTTCGCCAACATAGCCGCATCTTCATAGTGCATGGTTGCCTCCACAATCGCCTTAGCCGTCGCCGGAGGATTAGAAGACTTAAAGATCCCACTTCCCACAAAAATGCCATCACAGCCCAACTGCATCATCAGAGCCGCATCCGCCGGAGTGGCAATTCCCCCCGCCGCAAAATTCACCACAGTCAGCCTTCCCAAATCCCGCGTTTCCTTCACAAGTTCAATTGTCACCCTCTCGGTACGGGCAAATTCCGCCATCTCCTCCTCGCTCATCTCCTTAAGCGCAGAAATCCCCTCGTTCAGAGTTCGCATATGATTCACTGCTTCAACCACATTTCCGGTTCCCGCCTCCCCTTTGGTCCGAATCATCGCCGCACCCTCACTTATCCTCCGCAAAGCCTCCCCCAAATTCCGAGAACCGCACACAAAAGGCACCTTAAATTTACTCTTATCCACATGATATTTATTATCCGCCGGCGTCAAAACCTCACTTTCATCAATATAATCCACCCCCAAACTTTCGAGAATCTGCGCCTCCACCACATGTCCAATTCGCACCTTCGCCATCACCGGAATACTCACTACCTCCATAATTTCCTTAATCATTTTCGGATCACTCATCCGCGCAACGCCCCCATCTTTTCGAATATCCGAAGGCACTCTCTCCAGCGCCATAACCGCTACAGCCCCGGCTTCTTCAGCGATCTTTGCGTGTTCCGCGTTCACTACATCCATAATTACACCCCCCTTTAGCATCTGCGCCAAGCCCTTTTTCAGTTTTGGCGTATTCTTCTCCTCACTCATATAAAAAAAGTTAGTAAATTTTGTGCCCCCGAATTTTAAACAAAAAATACCGGCAAAGGGGCTTTTTGCCCTGGACGCAAGGGGTGGAAAATGGTATAATGTCAAGATTTAAATAATAAATTGCCACAAATGGCGAAAGAAGAAAATCAAAAAAGGCCTCTCGAAGATGCTGGCTCGCCAAAACCTCAGCAAAATCTTAAGGAAGAAAAGCCGATCACTCTTAAGGAAACGGGAGAGATCCGGGGACGGGTATTAAAACTTCTAAAAGAACCTGGTCAAAATGAATATCCAGCGGACATGGATATCGATTTTCTGCCTCCTAAAAAATGGCTGGAAATGGAGCAAAAACTTCTGAAGAAAAAAGCTGCCCCTGCCATGAAAGAAGCGGTCCCCGCCATGAAACTTATCAACGAAGTAGGTGAGCTGCTTGAAAAACTGGAGAAAAATCCCCTTGCCCAAAAGCGCCTACTTATAAAAACAGAAGAAATTAACTGGAACACTGCGTCTCAAGAACATCAAAAACTTGCCTCAAATCAAACAGTCCAAGACTTTGCAGATGGGCTTAGTAAAATTCTTCTGGAAAACGAGGGAGTAAAATCTATAAAAAACATCACAGACCAACAAGTTCAAACTCTAAGTCCAATAGTGATAGAAAGTCTTAAACTTCTAGCAATTTTTATTAAAAGCGCGCTAAAAAAGAAAGAAAACAGCCCCAGCCGTACCACGCCTCCGCCCCTTCCAAAGAATACACAATCTTAATTTTGCCCCATCACAGAAGATTTTGAAGAATTTCCCCAAGTATTGCTTCCTCTCTGAAGCATTTTTTCTTGAGCAATTGGGGCTTGCTCTTCAATGTTATGAGTCAAAAAATCTTCAAGATCCTCAGCCGCCGCTAGGGCGCTTCTTGGATCCGAAGCAATTATTCCCAGCAGTGAGGTCACATAGTCAATAATTTGAGTGGTAGTTTTTTCATATTCCTCAAAAGCCCAGGGGCTTGAGATTCCCGCATAGGTGGTATCAATATTATTAAAAATTTCAGCCTGCGTTAGCCTCCAGCCTTCAACCTCTTTCCTTTGGGTACACAAAATAGCGATAAAATTTCGACCAGCATCTCTCACCTTTTCAATGTCAACTCCATCACAATCAGGAGAATTCTCAAGACCGCTCATAGTAAAGAAATATTATTTTAAGATTAAACAATATCACAAAAACTCCGAAAGTCAAGGGTGCCCTTAGCAAAAAGCACTTCTATCCAAAACTTTAAGATCCTCGACCCCATACCGACTCAATGCCCCAGCCATAATTCGCCCAACCTGCACATTGGTAATTAGTGGGATATTTAGATCGATAGATTTTCTGCGGATTAAATAGCCATCGGTCACCGCACTGCGACTATAATTTTTTGGGATATTTATGATCAGATCAAATTTACCATCAGCCATCGCCTCCAAAATACTTGGAGATTTTTTACTACTCACTTTATAAACCTTCTCGCACTTAATCCCTTTCTCCTCAAAAAAGTCACAAGTCCCTTCCGTTGCAAAAATCTTGAAGCCCATCTTTTTAAACTTTTCAGCGGCACTCAGCAATTCCTCTTTCGCCGCATCTCCACCCACGCTAAAAAGCACGCCGGTCTTTGGCAAAGTAAACCCAACACTGATCATCGCCTTCAAAAAAGCTTCATGCAAATCTTCTCCAAAACAAGCAACCTCGCCTGTTGAAGCCATTTCCACACCCAGCACAGGATCTGCTCCTTTAAGTCTTGGGAAACTAAACTGTGGCGCTTTCACAGCCACAAAATCCAAATCCAAAGTTTTATAGTCCTTATAGCCCAAAGCCTTTTTTGCCCGAGCACTCACACCGCCCAAGCTCTTTTTCAGCATCGAATACATCGCAATCTCAATAAAATTATAGCCCGTAACCTTCGAAGCAAAAGGAAAACTCCTACTCGACCTCAAGTTGCATTCAATCACCTTCACAGTATTATCCTTAGCCAAAAATTGCATATTAAAAGGCCCGCTAATATCCAGCTCCTTTGCCACCTGCTTAGCAATTATCTTAATCCGCCTCACCGTAGCCAAGTACAATTTTTGCGGAGGCAAAGCAATAGTGGCATCTCCACTATGTACGCCCGCATTCTCGATATGTTCGGAAATCGCATAGATCACTACTTCCCCCTTATACGCCACAGCGTCTATTTCTATTTCTTTAGCTCCTGTCTCAAACTTGCTCACAACAACTGGCGCATCCGTAGAAATCTTCACAGCCTTCCCCAAAAAAGTATCCAGAGCTTCTCGATTATAAGCCACACTCATTGCCGCCCCCGAAAGGACATAAGATGGCCGCACCAACACCGGATATCCCACCTTTTCCACAAAACCATAAACATCCTCAATCTTCGCCAACTCCTGCCATTCGGGCTGATCAACCTTAAGCTTGTCCAGCATCCCCGAAAATTTATGCCGATTCTCCGCCCGATCAATATTCGCAGGATCCGTTCCCAAAATCTTCACTCCGCACTTATGCAATTTTAGGGCAATATTATTTGGAATCTGCCCGCCCGTAGAAACCACAACCCCAGCTATTCCCTTCTCAAACTCATAAATATCCAAAATCCGTTCCAACGAAAGCTCATCAAAATACAGCCTATCGCAAATATCATAATCGGTAGAAACAGTTTCCGGATTATAATTGATCATCACCGTTTCGTAGCCTTCCTTGCTTGCTGTCGCCGCCGCATTCACACAACCCCAATCAAACTCCACGCTCGATCCGATACAGTAAGGCCCACTTCCCAGCACCGCCACGCTCTTCTTTTTCCCGGGCACAACATCATTTTTATCGCCATGGTAAGTCAGGTATAAATAATTTGTTTTGGCCGGATATTCCGCAGCCAAAGTATCGATTTGTTTGATGGCCGGGAAAATCCCCATCTTCTTTCGCAATTTCCGCACCGAAGCCTCCTCTTCACCCCTCAAAAACCCTATCTGCTTATCCGAAAATCCTTTCTTCT
>JAHIRL010000017.1 GCA_018818755.1 Patescibacteria group bacterium | reverse complement strand
CTCCCTTTATAGACAGCCCCATGTGCCTGAGCACAGTCCTCGATCACATAAAGAGAATGTTCCTGAGCTAATGACATTATCGAATCCATCTCACATGGCCAACCTGCATGGTGGACGCAGATGACTGCTTTGGTTCGGGATGTGAGAACCTGTCTTATGGTTTCCTCAGTAATGTTCTGACTGTTCAGATCAACATCTGCGAATACGGGAACCGCACCTGTATTTACAATCGTTGACGCTGAAGCCAAAAAAGTCCTAGGTGTGACTACAACCTCGTCGCCTACGCCTATACCAAAAACATTCAGAGCATTATCAAGGGCTACTGTACCGTTAGCCAACGCAATAGCATATTTTGCACAGGACCAGGCCGCAAATTCTTTCTCGAATTCGCGACATTCTGTACCCGTCCAATAATTAACCTTGTTTGACAAAAGAACTTTGGCCACAGCATCTGCTTCTTCCTGCGTAAATGAAGGCCAACAAGAAAAATCTGTATTTAACATCGCTTTATGGGAAAATCGTTTTATATATATAACATACATCTTTCCAAACAGAGTACTCGTAGATGTATTTTTTGTTTAACTTAACTTTAAGTGGATAAATTATCTCTTGATTATATTTTTCAGGATCTGCCTGACTTGCCAACAACTGTTCCTCATTTCGAAAATATAGAGTTGCCGGCCCTGTAATCCCAGGTCGCACCTTTAATACAATCCGATCTTCACCACACAATTTATCGGCAAAACCAGGGACATCCGGCCTCGGACCTACGAAGCTCATGTCTCCCATAAGCACATTGATCAATTGAGGCAACTCATCAATTTTCGTTTTTCGCAAAATCTTGCCGATCCTGGTAATTCGCACATCTCTACTCGTAGTAACCGTTGTATTAACGTCTGCACTTAAACGCATTGTGCGAATTTTTACCACTTTAAATAATTTTCCCCCCTTACCTACCCGCTTTTGCAAAAAGAAACCACTCCCACCAGAAGCAAGAGAAGCAACCCCGGCACCAAGTAAAATAATCCACCACGTTAAAAATAAACCTGAAGCGGAAAGAAAAATATCTATCGTTCTTTTAAAAAAAGCATTTCTAGGCGAAAGCCCTGGAAACTCACCTATCGTATCCATAACAAACAAGCTCTTCCTTAATAAGAGGTAGAATATTGTTCAGTTCGACAGGAGTCAACGATGCACGCCCCTTTCCTATACTGGTAACTGAAACCTTTCCACATACCCGATCCAAGATATTTTCTGGAATTTTTCTGCCCATAAACTCAACAATACGGACAAATTCCGTTTTTGGATTCAGTATAAAATTTTCATACGTTACGTGTAGAACCCTGGAGGATGATATTTTGCCCAAATCATTTTCAGACTTATTCACACAGGTCTTCCACTGAAGTGCACAAATTTGCTCAAGAGAGTATTTACTTAACAATGATTCCATATCATTCATCTTAGGCCCCCAAAATGCTAATCGTTTGTCCTTTGACAGTAATCTATACACACGATTGGCCAAGTAATGTGATGCGTAGTAAGCAAGATCAGAAACCGGAACATAACGTGTCTTCTTCAATATATATGGGATATCCAGTTTAGCCTTCCAGCGAAGCATGGCCGAGGCGACAACATCCACACCATCCCGTACGATAAATATGTATCTTGCATCAGGCAATACCTCATCAACAAAACCAACCCGCAACGAATTAGCGCAGGTTTTTTCCACCACGACTTCAAGTTGATGAGAATTTGCCAAGCTGTCAAATTGAGTACGTATATATTCCTTTACTTTCGGTGTCGCCATTTCTCGGGTAAATTCATCCGATGGATAGTAAACATTGCCATGCCGCCAAATATAATTGATTTCATCACACGGCCATGTACCAACGCTTGGTAACGTTACCAATAGGTCACGGAGCATGTTAGTGCCAGAACGGGGAGCGCCGATAATCACAACCTTTTGCGGATTCATCATGAGACCTTGTTATATAACGGCTTATTTAAATAACTCAACTTTCG
>JAHIRL010000132.1 GCA_018818755.1 Patescibacteria group bacterium | reverse complement strand
CGTTCAGCGTCATCAATTGGTTGATAGAATTTAACAAATTAGAATATGAATACAGCAATAATTGAGAGACCAAGCTTTGCGGATCAAAGCGCAGGCATCAAAATAGAAGAACTTCTCTACTGCTTATACGCGCGCAAAAGCACAGAGGCGGAAGAACGTCAGGCCATGTCTATTGACTCACAGATAAGAGAAATGACCCGCATGGCTGAAAATCAAGGTCTAAATATTATCTGTACGAAAAAGGAAAGCCATTCAGCAAAAATTTCAGGTCAAAGAGAGATATTTAATAGTATGTTGGAGGAAATCGAAGAAGGGATCTATAACTCACTAGTTTGTTGGGACGTTTCAAGAATCTCTAGGTCTGGAGGAGATATAGGACGTGTAATAGATTTGATGGATAAAGGTTTATTGATAGAAATTCGCACACATGGGCAAAACTTTACAAACTCACCGAACGATAAGTTTCTTTTGTTACTCCTAGCCTCACAATCCAAGATGGAGAACGATGTCAAAGGAGTAAATGTAAAAAGAGGCCTTAGAACAAGATGTGAGATGGGGGTAAGACCAGGATGTGTACCACTTGGATACAAATTGATCAGAAGTCAGGACTTCAGAGAACCAAGCAAGATAATTGTCGATGAAGAAAGAGCACCATTCATAAAGAAAATGTTTCAATACATAAACAGTGGACTAAGCGGTCGGCAGGTCAACGAGTATCTTACAGATGAAGGCTTCAGAACAAAAAGTGGCAAAACATTGGGCTTTAGCATGACCTACAGAATATTAAAAGAACCCTTCTACTATGGGGAGTTCGAATCTCCCAAAGGAAGTGGAAATTGGTACAAAGGATCCCACAAAGCTCTGATAACAAAAGAAGTTTTTGAGCAAACTCAGGAACAAATCAAAACAATCGATAAAGGAGAATGGGGTCGCAAAAACTTCTACTTCAGTAGATTGCTAAAATGCGGGCATTGTGGCTCAGGGATTTCAGGAGAAGAAAGAATTAACAGGCACAACAAGCGGTACATTTACTACAAATGCAATAAATACGGAGGTAGAAAGGTATGTAAATCAAAGTACATTAGTGAAAGCAACCTGATTGAGGCACTGACAAAGATTATTGATCAAATTAAGAGCCAACACGAAAACCTAGAACGCAGGCTCAGCCACGAAGTAGAGAAATTCAATGATTTGCAGAAGATATTGAACAAAGGAAAAGAAGCCCAAACACTATTTACAACAGATTATATCGAATACATATTCAAAAACGGCAACAATCAGGAAAAAAGTAATATCCTCCACTACATACAAGGTCAACTGTACTTGGAAAACGGAGAAGTTCTATTAAAACTTTAATCACAATTGTGGTATCTTGTTGTCAACCGAAACGTTGCTTAAAACATTGACGGTGAGTATATGCTCACCCTATAATCAAGAAGCAATACCCTCATTCCCAATTCCTATGAATACAGCCACAGCAGTGCTTCCTAGAGGCACTATTATAGAAGAAGTAGATCAAGGCTACTATAATCCAACACCAACAAAGCCATTTCTTAAATGGGTGGGGGGTAAATCACAGTTGTTAAAAGAACTTAAAAAATATTTTCCCACAGATTTTAACAAATATATTGAACCATTTCTCGGAGGTGGAGCTGTATTCTTTAATATAATTCCAGAGATGGCAGTAATCAATGATTCGAACGAAGAATTAATGAATACATACGAAGTAGTAAAAAATAATGTTGAAGATTTAATTGATATATTATCTCAATACGAACACTCAGAAGATTTTTTTTACAAACTAAGAAAAAAACAACCACAACACCTTTCGATGCTAGAAAGAGCAGCAAGGACAATATATCTGAATAAAACATGTTTTAACGGGCTTTATAGGGTTAACAAAAAAGGAGAATTCAATGTCCCATTTGGCAAATACACGAATCCTGCGATATGTGATCAATCAACTTTAAGATCCGCAAGTTTAGCTCTCCAGAACACAATGATTGAGTGTTCTGATTACCAAACTGTATTAAAAAAATACGCAAAAAAAGGAGATCTTATATATATTGACCCTCCATATCACCCAATTAGTAAATACTCAGATTTTAAAAGATACACAAAAGAATTTTTTTATGAAAAAGATCAAATAGAACTGAAAAATACTATCCAAGAACTTAAAGAAAAAGGCTGTACAGTTATAGCAAGTAATTCGTACTGTAAATTCATACTAGATCTTTACAAAGATTTTGACATAAAAGTTGTAGAAGCAAAAAGATACATTAACAAAGATGCCAACAAACGAAATGGAATAAAAGAAGTAATTATTTTATAAATGACACAAGTAATAGAAAAAATAGAGGAGATCGTAAATCCAATCCCGGCGAATCAAATGGAGCTATTTCCTCCAACAAGATTTATGGGTAGTAAAAGAAAATTATTAGATTTTATCTGGGAAAATGTTAAAGGATTTAAGTTCAACACAGTACTTGATGCTTTTAGTGGTAGTGGCTGTGTTGGTTATATGTTTAAAACAAAAGGAAAGAGAGTATTTAGCAATGATATTCTCAAGTATTCATACAATATCGCAAAAGCAACTATTGAAAACAATGGCGTAACTCTTGATGAGGAAGACATCGTTACGTTACTAGGAGAAAAAGTAAAGACAGACGGTTTCATTAGAAATACATTCAAGGATCTATATTTCACTGAAGATGAAAACTTATTATTAGAACAAATCTGGCATAGAATACCATTTCTAAGTAACGATTATAAAAAGGCGCTAGCATTATCTTCACTATGCAGAGCATGTGTTAAGAAACGTCCTCGTGGTATTTTCACATACACAGGACACAGATATGATGATGGGAGAAAAGACATAAGAACAAGTCTAAAACAGCATTTCCTAAATGCAACTGACGTCTTTAATAAAAGCATATTCTCAAACCAACAAGATAATTCCACAAGCTGTGGAAATATATTTAATCTTCAGGAAAGAAAGTTTGATCTTATATATGTTGACCCACCTTACTATTCAACAAGATCTGATAATGATTATTTAAGGAGGTATCATTTCGTTGAAGGATTATGCTCATACTGGAAAGATGTTGAGATACAACATTCTACGAAAACCAAAAAAATAAAAAAATACGACACTGGGTTCGATTCAAAAACAGGAGTCTATGATTCCTTTCACAATTTATTTAAAATGTTCCCAAACTCAATATTTGTAGTATCATACTCATCCAATTCATTACCTACAAAGGAGGAGATGATTGATATACTAAAGCAATATAGAAAAACTGTTGAAATAAAGGAGCTCGATCACAAATATTCATTTGGAAATCAGAATCATAAAATTGGGGACAATAGAAATGACGTAAAAGAATACCTTTTCATAGCAAAATAATATGAAGCAATGGAATATAGGCAACACGACTATTCGCAATCCTAACAGGATAAAGGATGGTTTAAGTTTGCTCCAACATTTTGAAGGAAAGATATGGGATTATAAAACCCAACGAGAGTTTTATGATAAAGCAAAAGAAACAGGAATAATGGATAGCAAGGAGGACACAAAAGAAAAAGAATTCCATGCAAGAAAATGGGCATCATGTTTAAACCAGCTTGGATTTGCAAGAGCATGGAAAGCAAAAAATAAGGGCCCAATTGTAATAACTAAAATAGGTAAATTGTTGATAAACGATGAAATCACCTTCGAAGAGGCAATGTTAAGGCAACTCCTAAAATATCAATTACCGTCATCTTTAGAAAAAGGCAAAGAATATGAAAACTTTAAAGTTCATCCATTTAGAGTATTTTTAGAAACAATTTATAAACTTTACGAAAAAGGAATAAACGGCCTCACTAAAGAAGAAATATCACTTTTCGTGATAACAACATTAGATAATAAAAATATTGATGAAGCTGTTGAAAAAATTAAAAACTACAGAGAAAAAAGAAGCAAAATTAAAGGTGGTAATCCTAAATTAGCTCTATTTAAAAGTGAAAGACAAAACATAATAGTTAAAGCCTACAAAGAGGAAACCACTGAAGCAAGGGAAGTAATAAAGAAATTACCAAATATTTCAGATAACTTAGAGTTTGAGAAACAATTGAGGGCAATCCTTTTTGGAAAAGAGCCGAAAAAGCAAGTAATGACAAAAGAAATTACCAAGTTAATAAAAAAAGAAAGAAACACTCAAAAAGCATACGAATATTATTTAGAAGAGTTTGTAAAAACAAAAGGGGCAACACTCAAGGATTATGGAGATTCACAAGTAAGATACGTATTAACTACAGGTATTTTTAGTTTGAATAGAGATCGCATAGTTTTAAAGGAAAACAAAATTGAGCTAGTAAAGTCGATTCTGGAAACAGAGAACAAATTTATAGAGGAAAGTAAGTATGAAGATTATTTTTATAATCCTGAAGAACCAAGGTTACCTCTTGATAATGTAGAATTTATGCTTGATAGCATAATCGAGCTACAAAGAAACATCGAAAAATTATCGGAAAAAACCGGAATAGTAGTAGAGCCAATTACAACCTTGGAAAAAAATATTCCGCAACTAAAGAAAATAAATATTGATCTTGAAAAGGAATTGATAATTCAAAAAGAATATATTTTCTACAAAAACCAAGGAAATGAAGATCAAATAAATGACATAGTTGAATATTTTGACATGATAAAAACAAGAACCCTCTTGGGAGGAGATGCTTATTTCCCAGCCTATTACGAGTGGTCGATTTGGAGAGTATTTTTAGCAATTAACACACTCGTGGGAAAAATTTCCGACACCAGGAATTTCGAGATTGATGAAGAACTAAAGCCAATTCATCACGCAAAAGGAGGAGTCCCTGATATGATGTTTGAATACGAAGACTTTTCTTTGGTATGTGAGGGGACGTTACACCAATCGGTCAGTCAATGGTCGGCAGAATACACCTCAGTTCCAAAACATGTAGGAGAAATGGCCTCAAGAACTAAAAAGGAAACTTTTGGGGTATTTGTGGCTCCGAGAATAGAACCAAACATGGCACAACAGCTTTTTAACGCTTCTTGGCACATTGATGGAGACTTTATGAGTTTAAACATAATACCACTGTCTACGGACCAATTAATTGAAATACTGAGAGCATTCGCTAAATACAGATTTTCAGTAAAAAAATTGAAGGAAGCCTTTGAAGAAATGACAAAGTTAAAAAAAGAATGCTCGAATGGAAAAGAATGGCACGAAAAAATCTCTAAGAATTTTCAGAAATTCTTCCAAAATATTTAAGTCATATACAGCTGTAGGGAAAATGATACTATTAAAAATAGTATAGCCCCAACGAAACTCAACTGGGATATTTTTGAAGCAAATTTCCTCTTTTCATCATACATATCAAACTGAGATTGGACTCCCTTTCCAAAAGATTTTAACTCAGAAGTAGTTTTATATAGGCCATTCTCTGATGCTTCAAAATATTTTTTACCCATTGCGACCAAACAATGTCCAGCGAAATTATTTCTCCTAATAGAAAAAATTACTGAAGAGAAAAACAAAATCAGACTAATTACTATCGTTAAGTTAACAATACAAGAATGATCATTAATAACAGCACCCCAAAAAGTTATCAATAAACCAATCCCAATACCAGAAAATGTGACAATATTATCATACGTCTTAGCTCCAATTTGAGCACCATTCAAAAAACAAGAGACACCATATTCATGAAAATTTTTGGAAAGAGTATTCTCTTTTGACAACTTATCAGTATTTTTGGATCTATTAGCCATACAAAAAAATTATATAACTCACTTAGTAAATACACAACTCACTTAATGCCACTCCCTCCTAGGTACACGAAATACGAACCTTTCCAAGAGCAACAAGGGCAAATCAAAGCAGAATAGACGATTCTGTCCGACTATTTATCACCCTAGGGTGGTGGGAATAATGGCTTATTAATGCCACTTTTGGCTGGGGCGGTAGGACTCGAACCCACGAATGCATGGACCAAAACCATGTGCCTTACCACTTGGCGACGCCCCAGTAATGTAAAATGCTAACTTGAAACCGAGATCCGCCACCAACACCTTTCTGGCGACGCCCCATCAGCCGAAATTAACGAACAAAATCTAGCAAACTTCTCCTACTTAAACAACATTTTTTTCAACTTTTTCATAAACCAGGCATCCGGCAGTAGCTTCCTAAAAAACAAAAACCGTCTAGCATCCTTCCCCACGGGATACCTAAACTGCTCACTATCATCGCTAGCCGCCTCAAAAATCTTCTCAGCCACATACTCGCAGGTACTGCCAACCTTCACAGCCTCCTGAATATTTTTTTTGAATGATTTCTCCAACTTCGCATAACCCTTAATCCCACTCACTAAATAATCCGCAGACTGATCACTGAAAAAATCCGAACTCACCCCACCCGGCTCAATCAATTTAACCTTAATTCCAAAACCGGACACCTCCGAATACAAAGTTTCGCTCAGCCCCTCAACCGCCCACTTGGAAGCATTGTACAAAGCGAACATCGGCACAGCTATCCGCCCGGCCACCGAAGAAATGTTCAAAACAAGTCCACCCCTCCTTTTCCTGAAATAGGGCAAAATCTCTCGCACCACATTCAAAACTCCAAAATAATTCACCTCCATCTGCGCCCGCGCGTTCTTGTCACTGGTCGCCTCAAAAACACCAAGCTCGCCATAACCCGCATTGTTAATAACAACATCAATCTGCTTAAATTTCTTGAGCCCGGCCGAAATTGCCCGCTTGACCGATCCGGCATTCGTAACATCAAGCTTCGTGCAAAACACATTAGCCTTTTTTTTAAGGTCGCGCTCCTTTTCCGGATGTCTCATCGTCGCAATCACATTCCAGCCAGCATCCGCAAACCTAAAAGCCGTAGCCCGGCCAATCCCACGCGAACTACCAGTAATTAAAACAGTTTTTTTCATAAGAAGGAGGATAAAAAATTATCACCAATTTACCACATCCGTAAAAAAGTTCACAGGCCTACACAATTGCGCTAATATAACCCCGATAGATTTTCGCGTAACCCAAATAACCCAAAAATCATGGCAGAAATAGTTTTAATAAAAGACCTCAAAAATCATGTAGACCAAGAAGTCCAAATCCGCGGCTGGATGTACAATAAGCGGGGGAGTGGTAAGATCTACTTTTTGCAACTGCGTGACGGAAGTGGGGTAGTACAAGGAATTGTTTTTCAGGGTGATGCCGACGAGGAAACTTTTAAAAAAGCCGAGGAATTAACAATGGAAAGTTCTCTGAAAGTTACAGGAAAAGTGAGCGCTCACCCCAAAAAAGAAGGAGTTTTTGAGTTACAGATTAGCAAAATAGATATCGTACAGATACCGGACGAAGACTATCCGATATCCAAAAAAGAACACGGCACGGACTTTTTGCTAAACAACAGACACCTTTGGCTAAGATCTCCCAAACAACGGGCAATTCAGGTTGTTCGCAACACAATTATCAATGGGATTTATGAATATTTTGCCTTGAACGATTTTATCAAAATCGACTCGCCGATTCTCACTCCAAATGCCTGCGAAGGCACAACCGAGCTTTTTGAAATCAACTATTTTGACGAGGACACAGCCTACCTTTCGCAATCCGGTCAGCTATACCTGGAAGCGGCTATATTCAGTGTGGGCCGTTGTTTCGACTTTGGTCCAGTTTTCCGAGCCGAAAAATCCAAAACCCGCCGCCACCTCACCGAATTTTGGATGATGGATGCGGAAGCCGCTTTTGTTGAGCACGAGGAGAACATGAAGATTCAGGAAGAATTGATTTGCCATGTTGTTGAAAGGGTTTTGCGAGAAAACCTTGCCGAATTGGAAGTCCTCGAGCGCGATATTGAACCTCTCAAAAAAATCAAAGCCCCATTCATCAGAAAAACCCATGCCGAAGTGGTAGAAGAATTACAAGGTATGGGCTCAGACATTCAGCCAAATCACGATCTTGGAGGAGATGACGAAACTATCCTTACAAAAAAATATGACAAACCGATTTTTGTAGAAAAATACCCAGCCGAAGTAAAAGCCTTCTATATGAAGCGTGACCCCGAAAATTCTAATGTTGCCCTTTGTTCAGACCTCCTCGCTCCCGAAGGTTACGGAGAGATAATCGGAGGCTCCCAGCGTGAAGACGACTACCAGACTCTTCTTGACCGAATAAACGAGCACAACTTGCCGGTAGAGCCCTTTCAGTGGTATCTTGACCTACGGAAATACGGCTCAGTCCCACATAGCGGATTTGGAGTGGGACTGGAGCGTTTAACCGGTTGGATTTGCGGAATACACCACATCCGCGAGACCATTCCATTCCCACGCACAATCAAAAGACTTACTCCTTAATCCTACAAAAATGCCAGAAGAAAATACAAACCAACCAGCCCCACAAGAGCAACCAGCCCCACAAGAGCAACCAGCCCCACAAACTCCACAGCCTCAACCAACCCCTCAAACTCAAGAAACTCCCCAGAAGCAGGAGTGTTGCCCAAGCCTAAAAATGGAAGACTGGGACAAAAAGAAAATGCAACTAGACAAAACCTTCTACAAAACTTTTTCCCCACGCATATTTTTCATGCCTTTCTCCTTTTCTATTGATGTTCTCCGAGCCAAAAAAGGAGCGGAAGCCAAAGGTTACAAAGTGGTTGATAAGGGAATGATTATAGATACTGGCGGAATGTTTATGAGCCAATTGATGGTGGAGGTGGAAAATGCAGATCCCTCAAAAGACAAAAATGTAGTGAGCTTGGTTGGGAAAAATTTATACACAAAAGCCTCAAGCCGCCCATGGAAAGAAATGGGAAAAGATATGAAAGAACTTGAAGAGGAATTGGGAGGCAAACCAAAAGAACTCTACATCTACTACGGTGCTTGCCCGAAATGCGTAGAACAGAAAGAGGTCAAAACTGTTTACATCGCGGTGATTTAAACCTGCGACGAAGGACAAATATCCGACAAAACACAATCCCTACATTGAGGTCGTCTTGCAATACACACTTTTCTCCCATGTTCGATAAACAGATAGGGGAGTCTACCCCACTTTTTCTTCGGTACAATTTTCATCAACTCTTTCTCCACTTTCACAGCATCCTTTTGCTCCGTAAGCCCCAGCAACCTAGAAATTCTCCCTACATGAGTGTCCACCACTATCCCCACAGCCTTCCCAAAACCCGCATTCATCACCACATTAGCAGTCTTCCGAGCCACCCCCGGCAACTTCAATAAATCCTCCATCTCACAAGGAACCTCGGCGCCAAAATCCGCAACAATCATCCTCGCCGCCCCCACAACATTACGCGCCTTATTCCTATAAAAGCCAGTAGAATAAATCAATTTCTCCACCTCCCTAACATCCGCCTTAGCCATCGCCACAGCATCCCCAAACTTTGCAAAAAGCCTAGGCGTCACCTTATTCACCACCACATCCGTACACTGCGCGCTCAACATCACCGCCACAAGCAACTGAAAAACTCCGTCAAATAAAAGAGCAATATCCGCATCCGGATACTCCTTATCCAGCCTCCCAAGAACAGTATCAATCTTCCTCATGTCCTTACTCTACCTTACTTCTCACCTCACGCAAGATTTTCTGCGTCCGAGGCACAAGCGCCTGCTCCTCCCATAGATCCAGGTATTTCTCTGGCAAACTTTCCAAATGTTCTCGAGACAAATTTTCCAAAGGCAAATTACCAAGAGGATCAACATAAATTCCATTTCTCAGCATTTCAAAATGCAGATGTGGCCCGGTAGTCATATAACCGGCTCCCAAAGTTCCCGGCATTCCACCGGAAAGACCAATCACAGCACCTGCCCCAACGGCCTGCCCTTCTTTTACAAGAATCTTACTCATATGCCCATAAACAGTCTGAAATCCACCACCATGAGCAATAATTATATAACTATAACCATAACCATTATCCCTTGCAGTAAACACCACCCCGTTGCTCGTAGCTCGCACAAAACTTCCCTGCGGCACAGGCAAATCAATAGCATTATGCCCAACACCAAAAAAAGAAGAATAGCTCGGATCATGGAAATATGCGCTAATCCCTCGCTCAGGCTCAACCGGCCACAAAAAGCTACCGGCCTCAAGTTTTTCAATATAGTTTAGCTGGAAATTGTAAAGAGCCTTACTTTTATCATCCAGCCTTTCAATGTAGGCCGCCTCATCAAAGAACTCGCCATTTTCCTGAAGATGTTGCTCAATATCCGCAATCACCTTAATAAGTTTTTTAATTTCATCAAGAGCTCCTTCCTGCTCCTCCATAGATTGCTCAAGCAGTTGAGTATAAATCTGCTCCTGGCCTGCGGAAATCTTCAAAAGATTTTCCTTGGCAATTTTATGAGCCTCCAACTCCTCTTTCTCAAGTTTTAAAGAAGCCTTCAATTGATCCAATTTAATTTTTTCCTTCTTTGCAAGCTCCTTATAGTAAAGTAAATCCTCACCTGTTTGACTCAAATCATCCAGCATCTGCCTTCCCGTTTCGTTCAAAATATCAAAATACTTCAACTCTTTAAGATTTTCCCCGATAGTTTCTTCGGTAAACAAAAGCTTTATAGCATCCAATTCACCATTATCATCAATCGAAATCAGAGCGTTCTCCTCCTGATATAAAATCCTCATATAATCCTTCAACAGAGATTTTTGATCTTCAAATTGATTCTGCTTGGCAATAATCTGCCCCTGAATCGTATCCAAAGCGACCTCTTGCTTCGCAAGCTTCCTCAAAACATCAAAAAGTTTTTCCGTAGTGAGCGAAAGAGACCTCTCCAGATATTGCAACTGCGCTTCCAAATTCACTCTCTCATGAGTGATTTGCTCCAGTTTTTCCTCCGTATCATGAGCTTTTTTAAGAACCTGATGATAATCGGATTTGCTCATATTAAGCTCAGTCTTCAGCTTTTCCAGGAACTTGTCCGCCTCACTTTGGGGATCAATCACCAAAGGCGGACGGGAAACCTCATCCTGCTGGATATCTGTCACAAAGATCTTCTCAATTTGTCCCGACTCCTCGGCAAAAGCCGAAAACGCCCCATATGTGAGGGCAAAAGCCGTTAAACTTAGAATTGCTATGTATTTCTGCATCAATTTCATAAATTTGATTCTTTTACATCCCTATATTTTACCATAAATAAGGCTTTTTTTCAAATAAGAAGGGACGAAATTTGACAATAACCACACAGAACGTTAACATGAAATTCAATTTAGTAAACACACCAACTATGAAAGGCGAACCACGATTACGAGAAAATAGATATAAACTGCTAAACGATGTTTCGATGGAACAACTAATCGAAACATGGACCAATTTTGGCAGCGATGCACTGCTCACAAGTATGACTCCAGAGCAAGTCATGCAAGAATTTAGGAGTGGGAACGAAGATGTAATTAAAGCCCTAAATGGCATCAGCCTAAACGAGTTACTAAAAATGGATGGTATTAAGAATGCAGAAGAGGGAGCCACTTGGACCGTTATTGATTTATTAGCCGAAGCCATTACAGAAAAACGCAGAATGATCGAGAAAGAGGGACCATATTATAACGCTGTCCCCTTTAATAATTACAAAGACCAGAACATTGATGAAGAGGTGTTAAAACTTGACCCAGAAATATACGAGATACGAGTCCTCACAGAAGGCCAAGCTGCACAGGCCATCATAGTTTCCGAAAAAGAGACGGGAAATGTTTATTGCAAAAAAGGGTTTAATCACGGTAAGGCATACAGTATGGACACCACGATCCCAGGGCTCATTGTACAAATAGCTATAAAAAAACTGCTTGCACAAATTAAAAGAAAATCCTGAAAAATCCCTTGCATTTAGCGCAACAATAAGTAAAATGAACAGGCAATTAAAACAACACTATGTCACATAAAAAAGCGGGAGGAAGTACCAATAACGGTAGAGATTCAGTTGCTAAGCGTTTAGGCGTGAAGGTTTATGGTGACCAAGCCGTAAAAGCAGGCGGAATAATTATTCGCCAAAGAGGTACAAAATATTTCCCTGGTGAAAATGTAGGAATGGGAAAAGATCACACGATTTTCTCACTAGTCGCAGGAAAAGTTAAATTCACAGAAAAAGCTCTCAAGAAATATGATGGTCGTATCTTCAAAGATAAGATCGTTAATGTTGTATCAGCTTAAATATGTCATTAGAGTCATTTATTGGATTTGATCAGGGCGAAGGAATGTCGGAGTCCGCTTTTGAGCAATTTAAAGAAAAGATGGGGAGGGCCCAAGCCCAAATAGCAGCTATCCAAAAAGAAGAGAAGAAAAGCAAAAAGAAAGAACAGGATTTGATAAACATTCTTCTTAAATTTATCAAAAAAAGTTCAAAAAAAGAACTAACCCTACTCATTAGTCGCACACTCGAAAAGAATATCCCCGCAAATTTCGTTCTCGCTGTTGTTTTGCTGGGCAATGAAGATATTCAGCAGGAGGCAAAAAGCTTCATTGCTCTCCCAAAACCGGAAAACAACGAAAAAGCCCTCATCTTCTTTGGAGACGATCAAACAACACCCCTAAAAGTCCGGATAGAGCTTGACGGCTGGCTAAAAGAAATGCTTTTTCAGGCCGAAGAAAAACCCCACAAAATGATCAAGACCGCCTACGAATATAAAAAGGATGCAGATAGAGAACCTCAAAACATCCTGATTCAACTTCTTAGCTTTGTAATGCACGATTTTTTAAGCCAAAACGACATCCAACAGCCAGCAAAGCAAATAAAAGAATTTTGCACCTTCACCCTTGAGGGAATTCTCAAAAAAACCGAAGAAAACATCGAAAAAAGGGGACTCTTGGAAAATTAATCCTCCTTCGGACCATACCCTTTTCTAATCAACTCATCTATCAGCTCTTCCATTGGTTTTTCCCATAAACTGGAGGCCGCAATCAGATGAGCAACTTTTTGCACCTTAGCAGAGCCAAGATCATGATAGCCCAGCTGATAAACAATATTTGCGATTTTTGAAACATCTTCATCGCTCAGACCGTATTTAACACCCAAATCAATTAGTAACTTATTTTCCATTTGTCATTCATTAAGGATAGCTATATTCTACATCAGCAAAAATGAAATTAAAATGTTTTAAAATAATTTGGTTCATAACAGTAATCTGTTTGCTTAAAGCAAGCGCATTTGCTGCAACCCTGGAACTTCCAACGGCAACAGCCGCCACAGATTCAATATTCGGCACTTATTCAAAACTAAGCCAGGAAAACCAAATGCTTACAGAAGCGGAAATCGACCTAAAATTTCTAACCGAAGAATTTGTAAACGAGCACCAAAAAGAGCTTGAGGATAAAAAAAATGAAGAATCAGCCCTACAAGATCTCCAAATCGCCACCGCTGAGAAAATAAAAGAGATTAGCGAATCCCCAAACAAAGACCAAAATTTACTTAACGAACTCAATTTAAAGATAAGCGAACTGCAAGAGCGTATTGCGGCGCTAGTTCCGGAAATTGCAGAATTGGAGAACAGCTACGAGCAAACCGAACACCTCAATAATCTGGAAATTGAGCAAAAAAATCAGGAAATATCAAAAATAAAAGCCAACATAGAAAAAACCAGAGAAGTTGCCAAAAACCAGTTTCTGACCATTTTAAAAAGAGCTGGAATCATCATTGCACTTATCATTCTCTCTTTCCTATTTGGCAAAATCGCTAAGCGGGCAATCAGAAAAAATAGCCACAAACTTTCTTCTGAAAGAAGAGAAATTCTCATCAAAATCGTTAACATCTTCGTAATTTCTGTAATTGTATTAGTAGTAATTGCGATTGTATTTTCGCAATTTGTTATGCTCTTGCCCTTTTTGGCCTTACTTGGTACCGGTCTTGCCTTTGCAGTACGCGATGTGATCTTATCCTTTTTGGCATGGTTTTTTATTGGGACACAAGGGCGATTCAAGCAGAACGACTTGATAGAAATTGGTGATGCGCGAGGACGGGTTCTGGATATAAATCTTATTCACACAACACTAAAGGAGACGGGAGAGAGGGGATCCACAGGACGAATAATTACCTTCCCAAATAAAAAGATATTTGAGGAAACTGTCAGAAATTTTTCGGCAATGTATCAGTTTACCTGGGTTATTCTGGACTTCTATCTCACCAGAGAGTCGAACATCCAAAAAGCAAAAAACCTCATGCTAGAAACCATTCAAGAGTTAACCGTAGAAGATCTGGAGGAAGTACAAAAGAATTTACCTTCACTGACCAATAAATTCAATTTCACAGATGAAGAGGCAAAATCTCATGTCTATGTTGAACTAACAGAAAAAGGCATAGCCGTGAAAATCAAATTTCTTTGCAGACTAAGCCAACGCCATATCCTCAGAAGCAAAATCTCCGAAACAATCATCGAAAAAATCTCCCGGGAAGAAGACATAGCTTTTAAATTCTTGATGATGTAAGCGAATTATGGGGTGAGCGATGGGGTTCAGAACCCTTAGGCGCTCTGGACCACACCAAACATGCTCTCTCCTCAGAGCGAATTATGGGGTGAGCGATGGGGTTCAGAACCCTTAGGCGCT
>JAHIRL010000016.1 GCA_018818755.1 Patescibacteria group bacterium | reverse complement strand
TTGGATTTTTGGGTGGAAAGTGTATCGGGGACAACTCCAAACAGAACCGCCATAATCTGGGTGGAGGTAGCAGATAGTTTGGAATCAAATGCCGATATATATTGTTATTACAACAACGATGGAGCCAGCAATTTGAGTGATGGAGATAATACTTTTATTCTTTTTGATGATTTTGATGGAGATAGTTTGGATGGCACGAAATGGAATCAACAAAACTCAGCAAGCGGATCAACTTCCTTCGCCAGTTCACAGATAACTTTTACTAATGTTGGATCCAGTGATTATGTCTGGATAGATTCGGCAAGTACTTACGCTTATCCGGTATGGTCAGAAACCAAAGTGGATTCATTTAATGGTGGCGGAGCTACCTATAGGATGGGGCATACTACAGGAGTAACTCCAAAGGTCGGTGGAAATATGTACAACTCATATTCAGCCGATGCTATAGATACACGCTATAGAATTGTAGGAGATAGTTTTGGTAGTGGCTGGGAGGTTACAACCGGATCTGCGGGCGGCGACACAAGCGGAATCTGGTCATTTGCCTGGTCAGCTACAGGAGCACAAAAATTCTTGGTCAATTATGTATTAAAACTATCTGGTGCTAATTCAGTGAATAGCATCGCAAATTATTATATGTATTTAGGAAATGCCGCTGCAACTGAAGCAGGATCTTCTGTTGTGGACTGGGCCCGTATTCGCAAATATGCCTCAACAGAACCAAGTTTTAATACTGTCGGATCTGAAGAAGACTCTGATTCTACGGCTCCAACCGTTACATTTAGCCCTCTTAATGGAGCAACGGGAGTTAGCGCAGATTCCAATATTACAATTACCTTCAACGAGGCGGTTCGCAATACAGATGACTCAGCTCTGACAGACGAAAATGTAGACAGTCTGACCACTCTCAAAGCAACCAATTCCGAAGGAGCAGACATTGCCTTTGATGCAACTATTAATGAAGGGAAAACTATTATTACAATCAATCCAACAAGCAATTTTTCAAGTGAGCAAGTAGTGTATGTCGCGATTGGTGCCACCGTTGAAGACTCATCTAATAATGCTATTACTGCTTCAAATGCTATTTTTACCATCGCTGATATAGCCGCTCCAATAGCCACACTTTCTCCCATAGACGACACAAGCTCAGTTGGCACAACGGCAAATTTAATCATGAGTTTTAATGAAGCTGTAGATGCTGAAACTGGAGGAACAATTACGCTCAAAAAGACATCAGACGATTCCACAGTAGAAACATTTACAATCCCTTCTGACAATGTCACAGGGACAGGAACATCAACAATCACAATCGACCCCACAGCAGATTTTGATGAACAAGTAGAATATTATGTACAAGTGAGTACAGACGCCTTCGACGATGCCGCATCAAACAGCTATGCCGGAATAACAGATACAACAACTTGGAGTTTTACAACCGCCGACGAAACCGCCCCCACAGCAACCTTCTCACCCCTAGACGATGCGACAGATATCGCCATAGATGCAAACTTAGTGATGACATTCTCAGAGGGGGTAGATATTGAAAGCGGCAACATCACCATAAAAACCGGCGACACAACAATCGAAACAATCGCCGTCACCTCAGCCCAAGTCACCAGCACTGGCACAACCACAATCACAATCGACCCCGCCTACAACTTCGCCTACTCCACCGCCTACAACATCCAAATAGATGCCACCGCCTTTGACGACAGCATTGGCAACAGCTTCGCCGGCATCAGCGACTCCACCACCTGGAATTTTACAACAGAAGCCGCCCCACTTGTTGGCGGCACAGTTTTTATTCCTGGAAGAAGCTCCAAAAAACCAAAAACCAGCACAAAAAAAAACACTACCACAACAACGCCTTCAACGCCCCAAACAAGCACCATCACGGTAGAAGCCCCACCCTTCCCCGATGTTGCCATTTCGCACAAGAGCGCTCAAGCAATCACCACCCTAAAGAATCTCAATGCGATTTCCGGCTATTCCGATGGAGAATTCAAGCCCAGCGCCACAATAAATCGCGCCGAATTAGTGAAGATCACGGTCCTAATGTCCGGCGTGGTCCCTTCCGTGCAGGTCTTTAAGGATTGCTTCCCCGATGTTACTACCGAGTGGTACGCCCCCTATATTTGCTACGCCAAGAAGATGGGATGGGTCGACGGCTACTCGGACGGCAAATTCCGCCCCGAGCAACTAATCAGTAATGCCGAATTGCTAAAAGTTATCATGAAAGCCAGAGGCCTGGATATTTTCGATCACCACGAAGACACCCCAGCCGCCTGGTACCAAGACTTCATCCTCAAAGCCAAAGATCTCGGCCTTTTTGGCGAAGACGACAAAGACTTCGACCCAGAAAAGTTGGTAGAAAGAGCCCTAGCCTGCGATTATATTTATGGAGTGTTGGGGGAGTGAAGGAGAAAAAGCGCTAAAAAATCCACGAGCGAACCTGCGAGTGACTTTCCAAGCTTTTTCAGCATTTCCCTACTCGTGCTAATATCAAACTATCAACATAAGCAAATTAAATTATCAAAAAAATGCCCCACTGCGCCTACCTAGCCCGTTGTAATGACAACTCCCTCTACGCCGGCTACACCACCGATCTCCAAGCCCGCGAAGCCGCACACAACCAAGGCAAAGGCGCTCGTTACACTCGCGCCCGCAGACCGGTAAAAATTGTCTATTTCGAGACCTTCCCCAGCAAGCAAGAAGCCATGCGTCGCGAATACCAATTCAAACAGCTCAGCAAAAAAGAGAGGGAGGAATTGGTGGCCAAGGCCACCCCGGTTCACAAACCGTAAATTTCCTCGTAAATCTGTCACAGCCTCAAAAAAATCCCCGGGAATTTTGCCTCAAAAATCCGCAGCAAAAAGCCATAATCTAAAAAATCCCACCCCCTGCCCCCACTCAGCCCTCATTTACAAAAACCAGCAATAATGTTATAATATAAGAGTTAAATCTTAAACCTCTCTCATGTCACACCAAAACAAAACAGCTGCTCACGCTCACCGAAACGGTCAACCTTACGAAGCTCGCCCAAAAACGCGCATTCACGATTCAGCTCCAATTGAAAAAGCTCATCTAGCCGCTCATGTTCAGCAAGATGAGGACGAACAAAACGAGAGGTTCAGGAATCATCACGCCGCATAGTTCGCAATCCTTTTACTTAGCCTTTTTAACCGTAACTTTTTTCGCTGGTGCCTTCTTGGCCGCTACCTTCTTCACAGCCTTTTTAGCCACAGCTTTCTTAGCCACCACCTTCTTTGCCGCCCCTTTTGCAACAGCTTTTTTCACAACCACCTTCTTCACAGCCTTTTTAGCCACAGCTTTCTTAGCCACCACCTTCTTTGCCGCCCCCTTTTTCACAGGCTTTGCCTCAATTTCTTTTTCTACACTAGCTCTATCTTCAATTCTCTTGGCTCTTCTTGCAAGCTTTCTGGCTTTCTTGGCCGCCTTTCTCTCAGCCTCTTCCTCCTCACTCAGACCTCTGGCATCTTCTTTTGTTGGTTTCATCACAGTAATTTCTTTTACAGAATCTTTGCGTTGTAGCAGATACAAAATTTTATCGAGTTTTGCCAAAATCTCATCATGACTATCCTCAGATTTCGGAGCTCTATCCCGTTTAGGCTCAAAAGATTTTTTCCCGCCGCGTTCATAACTATCTCCTTTAGTAAAACAATCACTACAAAAAACCGGCTTACCGCTACTCGGTCTGAAAGGAACTTCACAACTTCTTCCACAATCCGCACATGTGGCTCTATGCATCTCAGTTCGAGAGCCGCTATCTCGAGAATCTCGTCGTGGCGCAAAATCTCGTCGTGGCGCAAAATCCCTCCTTGGTGCATCATCCCTTCTGAAACAATCGCTACACAAAACGGGTTTTCCACCACTCGGTTTGAAAGGAACCTCGCAACTTCTTCCGCAATCCGAGCAAGTTGCTCTAAACATTTGTCGATCTTCTCTATTATCCCTACCTCCACCACCTCTATTTGAATCACCTCGATTAAAATTTCTCATAAATATTTTGATAATTAATACTGACAAGCACGACTTTATGCTTATTTCTGCTTAAACACAAGGGCAAATTGCCAAACCAGCCTCATCACCAAAAAGTAAAAAAAACAAAATTTTTGAATTTTTTACTTTTCGCACCACAACCTACCCTTCCCACACCTCTCCCAAAATGCTAAATTATCTCCCGCATATCCAAATATCAAAGCCAAAACCCATGCCAACCCTCCTACAAATCACTGGCCTCTCCAAATCTTACGGCGCACGCTCCATCTTGCACGACGCCGATTTTATGGTAGCGGATCGCCAAAAAATAGGGGTCATTGGGCGCAACGGAGCAGGGAAATCCACCCTCTTTAAAATTATTGTGGGCGAGGAAGATTGCGATGATGGCAAGATCCAGGTGCCTGAAGGAACAAAAATTGGCTACCTCACACAGCACAGCGAATACAGCGAGAACGAGACTGTTATCGATTACCTAATGAGATCAAGTGACAAGCCGGATTGGGAATGCGCCAAGCTTGCTGGCAGTTTTCAGATAAAAAATGAGCGGCTAACCACTAAAGTTGTTTCTTTGGCAGGAGGATACCAGATGAGGGTAAAATTGATCGCAATGCTCCTTAAGGATCCCAACTTACTGCTTTTGGATGAGCCCACCAACTATTTGGATCTCTCCACCCAGATTCTTTTGGAAAAATTTCTCCAGAACTACAGTGGTGCTTTTATGCTAATTTCCCACGATCGTGAGTTTATCAAGCGAACCTGCAAGGAAACTTTAGAGATCGAACACGGCAAGCTCACCCTTTATCCGCGGCCAATAGAGGAATATCTGGAATATAAGGAAGAACAGATTTCCTTGGTAGAGAAGCATAATGTAAAGATTATCCGAGAGAAAAAGCACCTGCAAAAATTTGTAGATAGATTCGGGGCCAAGGCCAGCAAAGCCTCTCAGGCCCAGTCGAAAATGAAACAGATAGATAGGCTAAAAACCATAGAGGTTGCTCATCCATTGAGCACAACCAGGATCAAAATACCCAAGGTAGAAGAAAAAAAAGGCATCGCCCTGGATATTGAGGATTTAGAGATTGGTTACAGTGATAAATCTATTGCCAAAGGCATAAGTTTGGATATCGAAAGGGGCCAAAGAATTGCAGTGGTGGGGGATAACGGCCAGGGGAAAACCACATTTCTAAAGACCATTGCTGGAGAGATTGAGGCACTGGCCGGAAGTTATAGATGGGGACACCAAATAAATATCGGATATTACGCTCAGCACATTCCAGCCGCTATGAACTCTGACGAAAGCGTTCAGGAATATCTCAAAAAAGTAGCTCCGGAAGATACCTCTGAGCAGGATATTTTTGAAATGGCTGGGAATTTTTTGTTTAAAGATGAAGCCTTGAAGAAAAAAATCTCCGTCCTTAGTGGTGGCGAAAAAGCCCGTCTTTGTCTAGCCAAGATTCTTTTGCAGAAAAATCAGGTAATCCTCCTCGATGAGCCCACCAACCATCTGGATTTTGAAACTGTGGAAGCGCTAGGCCAAGCCCTGCAGGATTCTAATGTTACGATTTTATTTGTTAGCCATAATCGCACATTTGTGGAACTTGTGGCCAACGGCATTATCGAGGTTAAAGAAGGCCGCATCCGCCGCTACCTTCATAATTACGAAGAGTATGTCTACCATTTGCAGAAAGATATTGAGGATGATTTGGGATTGGTCGATGGTCCGAAAAATTCCAAGAATGAAGGGGGAAAGGAACTGCGAATAAAGCTTAGGGAGGGGGCAAAACAGCTCAAAAGCCTCGAGAAAAGTATTGGCAAATTAAATGATGAGAAAAAAGAACTTTTGGAATGGTTCGAACAAAACTACCAGGAATTTTCAGCAGAAAAAACCGCCCGTCTAGCCCAGATCGAAAAACAAATCCCCAAAAAAGAAGAAGAGTGGATGGAATTGGAGCTGGAACTGGAGGTGTTGAAGGGCTAGCGTCGCCTCTTAAACTCCTCATACAAACTCCCCCCATTTTTTAGAGCATTCACCGCTGGGATCTTCAAAGTTTTTTTCACAAAACTCGATCCCACCTCATTATCTGTAACTGGCCCCGACATCAAAGACAAAGG
The DNA here is from genome assembly GCA_018818755.1 of Patescibacteria group bacterium. GTDB lineage: Bacteria > Patescibacteriota > Gracilibacteria > UBA1369 > LOWO2-01-FULL-3 > JAHIRL01. The sequence continues at coordinate 14,866 of JAHIRL010000016.1, read as the reverse complement.
AACCCTAATAGATTTGCAAACCTCGCCAAGTTTTACAGCCCCCATCGGATCATGCGCACAGCCCACATGGAAAGCAATATGTTTAGAGATCTCCTTATCTTTCAAAATATCCATCACTCCATACTCCCCAAAAACTCCATCCCCAAACTCAATAATAATAAAATCCGGTTTCCCCTCAGAAAGATGATTGATAGCTCCCTTGGCCACCTTTAGCAATTCGCTTGAGTGAACCGTAGAAGTTAGTCCGGCATCAAGAAAAGAAACTGCTTTTCGAGCCCCAAATTGTTTCATTTTTCTTGTATCCTTCTGAGCCGCAACTCCAGACAATTTTGCCACAAAAACATTCAATCCATCACTCGAAGCGTGTTTGGCAAGCTGGCATACCACATTAGTTTTTCCCACGCCCATGCAGGTTCCGCTCACAACAACTAGTGGCACATCAGATTCAAGTTTATCCTGCGGATCAAATTTTTTAAAATCCTTCACATTCAGCGCTTTCTTCCCATCAGTTATCGCTCCAAGAACCTTAACCTTCAACGCATGCCCGACCTGCTTCACATTCTCACTTGTACACAAACCAGCCACCCCACCCATATTTAGGATATTGATAACATCAGAAACAGCCAATTTTTTCGGTGTATCTCCCACAAAGCCCTTCAAAGCCCTCCTATTTCCTAGCGCCACCGCAAGCACCTCGCCCTTTTTGAGGATAGAAAGCTTGCCCGAACAAAGCTCCAGTTCATTGTAGATCTTCTTATTCTCAAGAACTTTCACAGCAAGACAAAGCCCATTGGTAGATCTTATATCCTTTGTGATCTCCACCTCGGATTTAAGCCCCACATTCTTGGTGACAGACGCTATTTTATTCAGCTTAATTTTCATGATTTACATTTAAGGCTATTTTTGGGCATTCCACAAGGGAATCTACACGGATTGACTCCTTGCCTTCCAAATAGACTTTAGCAAAATCAAAAACGGAAAAATCTCCAAGCGTCCAAAAATCATCAACAAAATCAAAAGCAATTTAAGAGCGGCATTAAGCCCGTTTAGGTCAATATTTTGCAATCCCACCGTGCCAAGAGCCGAGACCACCTGAAAAGCCGAATCCAAAAAGCTGTAACCGAAAACCATAAAAATCACCACTCCCACAAAAATCAACATCACATACATAGCCGCAAAAATACTGATATTATTCAGTTCGTAATCCTCCAAAATCTTCCCGTGCACTTTAAAAGGCACAACCGCACTACTTGGTAAAATCAGTTTTCTTAAATGCCAGGGGACTGAGCGCATCAAATAATAAACCCTAGAAACCTTCAGCCCTCCCGAGGTTCCGGCAACTCCTCCGCCAACAAGCATCCCCACAAAAATCATCAACAAAAACAGCTGAGGCAAAAGGGAAATATTGTCTATTAAGGTGTATCCCGTAGTTGTAAAGGATGAAACAATCTGGAAGATCACAACTCCCAAATCCCTATAAACCAAATATCCCAAACACACAGCCATAAACAAAAATACAAAAAATACATTTTTCTCAAAAGAGCGTAAAAACTCCAATATCAGTCCCCTCAAAAGTTTGAAATGCACAAAAAACGAAATAGATCCCATAATCATCAAGATACTTAAGACCGCAAGTTGAGCACTGTTGGTAAAAAAAACATCACTCATAGTGAATCCGCCGGTTGAAATGGAAGTAAAACTCATTCCCAGAGCCTCAAGTGCCCCCATTCCAAAAAACATCAACAGCAAAAATCCCAAAAAAGTATAGCCACAATAAACTCCCAGTACCGCCCGAACAATTGTTCCCAAACCTCCCGGGAAATTCTGTTCAAAGCCCTGAGATTTATACAGAGCAATTGAGGTTTTTGCTACTGTTTCCGCTTTCGTAGCATTCAAACTTCCTCCCAAAAACAAAGTAGAGATAATAAAAAGGAAAAACACCACAATCCCGATTCCTCCCAACCACTGACTAAGCGCTCGCCAAATCAGCAAACTCTTCGGCAATACATCCAAAGACTCATACAGAGTAAACCCAGTCGTACTAAAGCCCGAAACCGATTCAAAATAAGCGTTCAGAAAGTTATAATCGAAAGACTTCAAGAAAGATATCGCTCCAACCACCGGTATAAGCAAAAAAGACAGCGTAGCCAAAATAAAACCTCCACCCAAATTCATACGATCTTCCTCGCCATTAGCTCTAAAAAAATAAGCCAACACGCCACCGACTACCATAGAAATTCCCATATTCACTCCAAACTCAAGGATGTTTTCCCCATAAGCAAGCCCTACCACAATCGGTATGATCCTAAAAAAAGCCGAGATAATAAAAAGATAGCCCAAATATCTCCAGACTATTCTCATTCAGAAGTGATTAAACTGGTAATATCAGGGATATTTTCCGATTTAGCTGTAATAATTAGGACATCATTGGCCTCAATCTCAACTCCGTTCTGCGGCACAACATAGTCACCACTTCTATATATGGCCGAAACCACCGCCCCTTTAAACTCCGCTTTCTGCCCCACAACAGCACTTTTCTCCGGCACATTAATTTCCACAATTTGCAAATTCCCGGCCCCAAACTGCGCTATAATCCGCCCTTCCCCAACCTGGTACAGCAGATTCTTAACCCCCGCCACATTAGTTCCCACATTGGAAACCAAATCGGTAATACCCAACTTTGTGAACAGTTCCTCATTCTTCGGAGCCTTAACAATCGAAATAATTTTAGGAACCCCCTCACTTTTACCAATCTGGCAAACCATCAGATTGGTCTTATCATCAGCAGTGGTCACCAAAGCATCAGCATTCTCAAGTCCAGCTTCTTTCAAAAGCGAAATATCCGCTCCGTCCCCATGCAAAACCAGCGAATGAGTTTTTTCGGCCACCATCTTCGATTCATCCTCATCTAATTCAATCAAAGTAACTTCATGATTCTCTCCAAGGATATTGGCCAGAGCAAGCCCCGTTGCACTTCCTCCGACAATTATTATTTTCATAATCTAAATTTAGCACAACCACTAAAAAAATCCATACATTAACAATCTTGACCACACCCCCTCAAGCCCGCTAAAATTTAAGTGGGTTTATTTAAATTTGGTGACATGGAAAACCTCGAAATTTTATTGGTTTTAATGGTCGTCATTTGGGTTGCCGGGAAAGTATTCCGCGCTCTTAAACTGCCGGTCATTTTTGGCGAACTCCTCGGAGGAATAATTGTTGGGCCCATGGTCTTAAACCTTGTGCCCGCTGATAGTGAGGTTGTACATATTTTGGCCGAGCTGGGAATTTTCTTTTTGATGTTCCATTCCGGATTGGAAACAGATCCAAACGAGCTCCTTCGTGCTTCCAAAAAATCGACCCTCATCGCCATCGCCGGAGTGGTTTTTCCTTTTATTGGCGGCTACTGGGTCTCTCGTTATTTTGGTCAAAGTTTTGAGCAATCCCTTTTTATTGCCATGGGCCTTTCTATCACGGCAATCGCAATTTCTATTCGTCTATTCAAGGACTACAAAATTCAAAAATCCAGAGTTGCCCATATCACTGTCGGAGCGGCCATTATTGATGACATTTTGGCCCTGATACTCTTCTCCATGGTCTTAAGCATAATCGAAAGTGGTGCCGTACAGTTTGCCGATCTCGCTTGGCTGATTCTTAAAGTCGTGGTTTTCTTTGGAGTAGTAATAGCTGTTGGTTATAAAACTTCAAACTACTTACAAAAAGTTCTCAGGCGCAAAGGGTTCACTTTTGCCCTTATTACAGCATTAACTCTTGGATTGATTGCCGAAGCCATCGGCCTGCACATCATAATCGGTGCATTTTTGGCCGGTCTTTTTATCCGTCAGGAGGTACTGGAAACTCAAACATTTAACAAAATTGAAGATCGCATTTACGGCCTGAGTTATAGTTTTTTAGGCCCTATATTCTTCGCCAGCCTTGCCTTTTACCTGGATTTTACAGCGCTCACATCTGCTCCCTGGTTTCTATTGGCAATAATTGTAGTAGCAGTTCTTGGCAAAGTGATCGGCTCCGGACTAGCGGCTTATCTGCAAAAAATTAACTTTCGCGAATCTCTCGCAATCGGTCTGGCCATGAACAGTAGGGGAGCTATCGAGCTTATCATTGCCTCAATAGGGATAAAAGAGGGCATAATCGATACAAATGTTTTTTCCATTCTGGTAATGATGGCATTTGCCACAACAATTATTTCCATCTTTTCAATAAAACCATTGGCAAAGCAAATCAGATCCGATATGCTTGCCGCGAATTTAACCCCAAAAAAATGATCAAAAAACTACTTGCAACTTTTGCCCTCACATTCTTACTTTCCGGCACAGCAGCAGCCCAGATGATGCTCTTTGTGGGAGAAGGATGCCCCCACTGCGCAAATGTGGAAGATTATATGTACGAAAACAAGGTCGAGGACAAAATTGATGTAGCCATTTACGAAGTCTACTACAATGCTGAGAATCAAGCTCTATATCAACAAAAAGCTGAAGAGGTGGGATACAAAGGAGGAGGAGTCCCATTTTTGATTGACGGGGGAGAATATGCCCTTGGAGATGCCCCGATCATTGCTTACTTTGAAGGGAAAATTACCGAGCCTACAATAACAACAGCCCAAGCAAATGTTTTGGGAGCAGCACCTGTATTAGATCCGGCCCCATCTGCCGAAATTCCGGAAATTGAGGAGATTCACCTAGAAGAAGCGGAAATTGACGAACTCAATGGAATTATGGAAGAAATTGAAGAAGAACCATCCGAAAAAACCCCAATTATAATTTATATTGTCCTTGGAATGATCGTTGTAATCGGAGGAGTTGGCACAATAAAAAGATTTGCCTAAAGAAGTTCAATCTCAACTTCGTCACCAAGACTTGGAATATTTACATCATCAAATCCATTCTCTTTTAGTGCACCCGAAAAAGACTCCAAAGCATCATCCTCCCCATGCACCAAAAAGATTTTTTTCAAACCTTTAACTTTTCCGACATAATCCAGCAGATCACTCCTATCTGCATGGGCACTAAAGGCATCCATCACATAAACACTAGCCTTAACTTTATAAGGATCTCCAAAAATATTTACCTGTTTCTCACCATTCACAAGCTTCCTTCCCAAAGTATTCGCGGCCTGATATCCCACAATCAAAACAGCATTGCGAGGATCCTCAATCGTATTTTTCAAATGATGCAAAATCCTTCCATGCTCGCACATCCCCGAAGCCGAAATAATAATCATCGGCCCGGCCTTATCATTCAAGGCCTTTGATTCCTCAACATTCCTGGTGTAATGCAATTTCCCGAAACCAAAAGGATTATCACCCTGATCCAAAAATTCTTTGTAAGTTTCCTTATCGTAACACTCCGGATGATTTCTAAAAACCTCGGTAACATTCCCCGCCAGTGGACTATCCACAAAAACCGGAATATTCGGAATCCTATTATTTTTCTGCAATAAATTAAGATGATAAACAACTTCCTGCGCCCGCTCCATCGCAAAAGACGGGATGACAAGCTTGCCGCCTCTCTCCGCCACCCCATTCACCACAGTAGCTAAATCCTCATCCACAGTTTGCAAGGCCGCATGAAGCCGGTTTCCATAAGTGGTCTCCATAAGCAAAACATCAGTCTCCGGAATCATTTGAGGATCGCGCAAAATCGGCAAACCCTTGCGTCCAAGATCTCCCGTAAAAGCCAGATTAAGCCGTTTTTTAGTGTCTTTATCATAAAACATCAGGTGAACAAGTGCCGATCCCAAAATATGTCCAGCATCATAAAAAGTTGCCACCACACCATCCTCCACCACAAAACTCTGTTCGTAATTTACCGCATGAAAAAGGTGCAAAACCTGCTCAGCATCATCCAGCGTATAGAGCGGCTCCGGCGGATTATCTTTATATTTTTTCTTTTTCTTAAGCCACTCCACCTCCCGCTCCTGGATAAAAGCACTATCAAGCAGCATGTGATTGCAGAGATCCCGCGTGGCGTGCGTAGAATAGATAGGACCCATAAAACCCTGCTTGAGCAAAAGTGGCAGACAACCACTATGATCGATATGAGCATGCGAAAGAATCACGCTATCGATTTCTTTAGGATCGAACAAAAAGTTTTTGTTTTTCTCGTCCGACTCTTCGCGCCGTCCCTGAAACATCCCGCAATCGAGCAATATCTTTTTCCCGTTGAATGTAATGAGGTGTTTGGAGCCCGTCACTTCCCTGGCCGCTCCCGAAAATTTAATTTTCATGTGAGTATTATAGCACGGGCGGATTCATCGTGATACAATAATTTCGAAAAATCTCTAACCCGAAATATCAAGAATCCCGACAAACCCACACTTTATGTTCATGGAGATGGCGGAGAAACCTTGTTTACACCGGAAGGAGAATTTTTGGCTGAAGGAAAAGTTCAAGTTGATAATATCGAGAAAGCCCCTGAAATTAACGGATATACAGCCGCCACCAAAAAACCGTTAGAACTAACAGCAGAAGGTATAACCGAAGAAGAAGCAGTCGAAGAGCTGGCACTTTTGATTGCCGTACATATTTCTGAGTATCTAAAGTGGAATAGATTGAATGAATTTTTTGACGGTGAAAAACGGGAGGTAGATGATTCGGAAGTCTCCGAAATCCAAGAACGAATGAGGCAAGAAACAAAAGATACGGTTTATTTTGTAATTGAAAGAGAGGTCGACTAGTTTTACTCTTGTCAAAGCTTCGAAAATAGGTCAAAATAACGCCCTTCCAATTTTTCGCTTATGAAAAAGTTGGCACTCCGCTATTTTTTTACATGGGTGAGAGTTGGAATGAACTGTTGACAGATTATCATGACCTTGGGGAAGGTCGTACCTAGGGCAACTTCGCCCAATCATACAAGGAGGAGAGATATGAAGAAGTTGAGTGAGTTTGATCTGTTGATGCAGGTGATCAAAACAATGGTCTTGTTACCTGACGGGATTAGAACTGCAGAGATCGTTAGTTTTTTCAAGAACGACCTCGGATTCAAATTCTCTGAAGCTACTTTCCGAAAGTACATTCAGAGCGGCTTAGTGTCGCGATGTGTACGCATCGGAGAAAAAGCGGAGGAAATTACCGACGATGGTAAGAAAAAGCACAGAGGGAGTAAGGGGATTTACCCCTCGATCGTTTTATTAGAGATCCTCATCGCAAAACTGATCATTGCCACTAACATGACGATCGATATGCTGAAGAAATCTCCCTCATTCCTGGTGTCCAGGCAGGTTCAGGACATGATCGCATCTGCCGAAGAAGCGCTAAGGATCCTCAGCCCAAATGACCCCAGGGAAAAATTCTTCCAGAATATCATCAGAACTGGAGGATTCCCCCTAATCGACCTATTATTCAGTTACGTCGAGTTCACAGAGTCGGAGAAGGCATTTATCCGAAAGCAGAAGCTCAGCCCCACTACGAAAAAAAATTATCCTACCGCTAAAAAGCGCCGCCCCTCAAAGGCACTGCTTTCCAAACGAGGAAGATAACGTCAACACCCCCCTCCCAAGCCACCTCACGGTGAGCAAGGGAGCGGCTCAACCAAAAGGCTCGACACACTCGAGCCTTTTGAACATGTCCAAAAAACAGGCCGTGTCGACACGGCCTAAAACTCTCAATCTCTACTCAAAATACCCTCTAAATCGCCCCATCCACTCCTCCAACTCCTGCCCCTCCATCATCCTAACCGCACTCCGCTCACTCACAATCGGATACAACTCAAACTCCGTATCAAAATCTCGGCCAACTCCGCTTAACACAACCCGCACCCCAAGCTCCTCCTGCGTATCGCGCGACCAATATTGATCGAACACAAAATTCCCCAAGGAATAAAAAATCATCTTTCCATTATATTTCTCATAAGTCTGCACTACATGCGGATGGTGCCCCAAAATCAAATCGGCTCCGGCATCCACAAGCGCGTGCCCCAGCTCCACCTGCAATTTCTGATGCGGCTTGTGCGCATACTCCACGCCCCAATGAATCGAAACAATCACATAATCCACCTCATCATCCACATCCTTCACCAAATTCCACATCGCAGCGTTATCGGTGTCCATTATCACATCATTAAAACAAACAAAAGCATAACTAGCCCCGCTCTCACTCTCCCCAAACAGCACACTCTCCCGCACCGCCTCCGTCGGATGCCCACACCAACCAATCCCAACCCGCTCAAGCTCCGCAATCGTCGAATCCCGACCATCCCATCCTTGATCAATCGCATGATTATTAACAATCGACAGCACATTAAAGCCATTCTCCTTTAAGAAGTCCGCAGTATCTGTATGAAATCCAAAACGCATCGCAGTCTGATGCTTATATCCATCCCCCTTAATCGGCCCTTCCAAATTTGCAAACCTAATTTCCGCCTCCGGAAACTCAAAATTTTCAAAGATAAAATCCTTGCCATCACGCTCCATCAAAGTCCGCACAAATCGCCCCAACATCATATCCCCAAAAGCCATTATCGAAAGAGATTTCTCACTCTCCGACTTTTCCTCAAAAACGGGCTTGGAAATCTGCCCAACTTTTTCAGCCAAATCTCCGCCCGTCACTACGGACACAACCTCATAAGTCCCAATATCTCCCTGCGCGATTTGCCACATCAAAAACCCCGCAACAATCGCACTCAAAACCCAAATAATCCGATCAAACATTCAACATTTCGTTAAGTTTGCCGGTCTCATCAAGAGCTTTTAAATCGTCCCCACTCCCAATATGATGACCATTTATAAAAACCTGAGGCGTATCCGTACGCCCGCCGGACTTTTGTTCCATTTCCACCGCCAACGCCTTATCGTCATCGATCATTTTTTCGGAGAATTCCACATTTCTCAGCTGTAAAAACTCTTTACACTTTTTTGAATAAGGACAGTAAGATTTTGTGTAAACAATAACATTTGCCATAAAAAAATAAGGTTAAAATTCTAACTGTGATGATACTCTTTTCCCGAAATAATACAAATTCCCCGATAGACCTGTTCCAGCAAAATTGGCCGAATCATCTGGTGGGTAAAAGTCATTTTTGAGAAAGAAAGGATAAGATCTGCCCGTGCTCGCACCGCATCACTCAGCCCAAAAGCCCCGCCGATCACAAAAATCAAAGTTTGCCCAAGATCTTTTAGTCGCCCTATCTCCTTCGCAAATTCCAAAGAATTCAATTGCTTCCCATGCTCATCCAGCACCACCACAAACTCCTCCGAACTTAGCTGTTTTAATATGCGTTCACCCTCAAGCTCCACACTTTTTTCCTGCTTCAGATCCAGCACTTCCACCTTTGCATAGGGTGAAAGTCGCTTCAAGTATTCCTCCACAGCTTCCTCTATATAGCGGTCCTTGTTTTTGCCAATCTCAATAATTCGAATTCTCATAGCCCAATTCTATGCTAAAATGGCCGCATGGAAAATGGAAAAATCAAAATTCACACAGATGGCAGTTGCCTTGGAAATCCTGGACCCGGCGGTTGGGGAGCGGTTATTCATCACGACAGCGAGCAAGTGGAGCTGAGTGGCGGTGCCAAGAATACAACTAATAATAGGATGGAAATGCAGGCCATAATTGAAGCTTTGGAGTGGGTGAGAGCACATGGTTGCGAGGGCTGTAATATCGAGATTTACAGCGATTCCAGTTTAATAATCAAAACCATGACTGAGGGCTGGAAAAAGAAGGCCAACACAGATTTGTGGGGCGAGATAGAAAAATTATCGGCCTGGTTGAATATAAAATGGATCTGGGTAAAAGGCCACGCCAGCAACAAGTATAATAATCTGGCTGATGAGTTGGCTGTGGGGGCGGCGAAGGGCATTCAATCCAAATAAGCGTTCTTCCTATGCTTTACAGCTAGAACCATCAGCACGACTATCCTTCCTTTGTCATCTATATCGAACAGTACTCGGTAGTTGCCGACTCAAAAACGGTAATTACCAGTCCTCCGATTATTTATTTTTTTTGCAAAAACCAATGGATTTTTCATATGAACATAATAATCAAGCTTCGCTAAAATCCTTTTAGCAATGGTTTTCTCCAATTTGCCCAAATCTGTTTCAGCCCTTCTAGATAAATCAAATCTATAAGCTTTAATCATAGTCCATAGTCCTTCTTCACTTCGTCTAGAGATCTAACTTCACCTCGTTTTACCTGCTCCCGAGCTTCTTGAATATCCCTCTCAAGATCCTCCAATGTATACACTTCATCTTCAGAATCAATCGGATTCACCTCCAGCACAGGCTTATTTTTTTTCAGTACAATAAGCCGCACTTTTCCCGATTCCACCTCCTTCGTAAGCGAAGAAAGATTCAAACGAAACTCCTTTAATCCAACAAGTTTTGTAGTCATAGTTCTAACTTTAGTTACAACTTAAGTTTACACCAGGAATATCAAAGAATCAATTAAGAAATAATTGATTTCAACTATACAGAAAATGTCTAAAATCTTTCTAACAAAATTTCCCTTACCCCATTTTTGCCACAATATCATCCTTCGGCCTAAATCCCATCATTTTATCCACAACTTCGCCATCTTTGATAAACAACAATGTCGGAATACTTTGAACTTGGTACTTTTGGGCAGTTTGCGGAGCTTCATCCACATTCAATTTACCAACTTTCCATTTTCCTTCATATTCCTTAGCAATTTCTTCAATAACCGGTCCCATCATCTTGCAAGGGCCGCACCATTCGGCATAGAAATCAACCAAAACAGGGATCTTGCTTTTCAAGACCTCCTCATCGAAATTGTCATCATTAAAGCTTTGTTCTGCCATAAAAAGGGGGGATTAAAAAATCAGTGCCCACATTCTATTGCAACTTTGCAGTTTTCACAACCTCTTTAAACTCTTTGGCCCAAGAAGCGGCATCGGCACCACCAACTTTTCCCGCATAAGACTTTCGCAAAATCCTTAAAAAAGGTAGTTTTCGGATCGCGTACTTATATGGAGAATGCTTAAGTTCGCGTTTATCTTTGAAGCAAGGGTCCTTCACAAAATCCAACACAACCAAAGCCTGATTAACCTCCAGCACTTTATCAACAAACTTATCGGCAGGTCGTCCTTTTTCCATAATGATCTTATAGAAATACATCTCAAAAGGTTCATTTTCCCATCTCGGCAAAATCGCGGCGCCAACCAGATTGTCCTCCGGCCGCACATACATCACCCATTTTACAAATCCATCCTTCACCTTCGCATCTTTGGCAATTCCATACATCACATTATACTCATCCACTCCTTCGCTCACACAAGCCAACTTTTCCACAATCTCCTCATCACCCAAAACAAACTTCTCAACAGCAACGGCCATATCCTCATCCATCTTCCGAATATCATGGTGGCTGACAGCCTTTCCCCCCTTCATCTTATAAGCAAGCTTCAAAAGCGTAGCTACAGGGAATTCCCCAAAAACCTCCCGCAAAACGGAGTTCACAAGCACCTCATACATCCCACCAAGCAGTTCATTCAGTCTCTCCTCAAAAAACTCAAAATCATCACCAAATTGAGAGAAAATGATCGAACTTCCATCGTCCATCGTAATTTTCAGATTATACTCGCCCTCATCAAACTCATGAAAATTCACAAAATCATAATGCAGGGAAAATGCATCCTGATTGCTCGGCACAACTACCATACTTTTCTCGTAAAGCCGAACCTTGGCTTGCCCCTTGTTGATGTGCTTCCCGAACTTGCTAAACCGTTCAAAATTCCCCTCAAACTCAGCTTTCATCTTGCCGCCCTTCATAAAAAGCGCATCCATCAAAAACTCATTGCGCGCCCTGTACAAGTCCACAAGTAGCTGATCAAAAAGCGTTCCCATATCACTCAACACATATTTTTCACGGGCAAAAGTAATAAAAATAACCCGTCCATCTTTGTAGTAAAACTCTTTAATTTCTGAAAAATTGATAAGCTCGCCTTTATCTTGCGCGCCCTTACCCTTAAGCCGAAAACCTTTTCCATAGATGATAACCTCACCTTCCTTATCGGTGATCATTTTGTTGGAAAAATTCGATTTCTGATATCTGAGATTATAAGAGACTTCCATGTATTAAAACATTATGCCCAAAACTTCTAGAAAATATAAAAATAATATTTGAAGTAGCTATCGAGGGCGATTTTAGGGGATAACATCTCATTTGTAAAGAGAAAATCCAGCCCTCAGGGATTATGCAATAAAACACTCTCCAGGGCAAGCCCACCATTATTGAGAAAACCGCTTAAAAATGCTATAATACTCCTCACCCCTAAAAAATATTTATGTACAAAAAAGGGCTCATAATTGCACTGACATTCTTGGGACTTTGCACTCTCACATTTTCATCAACCCCGCAAAGCAAAACTCAGAACAAAGCGCAAACCCTCCCGATCATCCCAAAAATCTCAATGCAAAGCCCGCTTATAGCCTCCACAAGCTCCACCCTTGCCCCATTCAAAGAAAGCGATGTTTATCTCTCCAATGAAATAAAAGCCGACTTCCTTTTCACCACAGCCGGAGCATACTGGGAAGAACTAGCCCCAAGTGGCACGGCAGTAGAAGCCGAAGTCCGATTTAAATCCAACAATACATGGAGCAGCTGGCTCGATCTCGACGAAGAAGGCGAAGATTTTAAATACGCCCTAGCCTCCACAAATCCGGCCCAAGCTATGCAATACCGTTTCCACTTATATGGCGACGGTACAAGCAGGCCAATCATTAAAAACCTTGAATGGACTTTTATTAGCACCAACGGTCCAAGCAATTCAGGCGGATCTCCGGTTCCGGCATATGCCTCATCAAGCGTGGCTTCAACAGCAACATATCTGGCCCTCAACACAGGCTCAGGCAAAACAATCAGCCGTAAAGACTGGGGAGCCAACGAAAACTATCGCTACGCCGAAGCCAACGACTCAGATCCCCAGCTTTCCGAGCAAACTTCCGACTTCTACACAAAATTTGCTGACGAACTCAAGCTCTCCCGCACAGTAGAAGAAGATAGCAAAGGCCGCACATACAAATGGCCGCTCCAATATCCCCAAAAAGTTCAAAAAATCGTAATTCACCACACAGCCACTACAAAAAATCTGGACGACCCCGAGCAAGCAATCCGCGATATCTACTATTACCATGCGGTTTCGCGAGGGTGGGGAGATATCGGCTACAACTATATTGTGGATCGCGAGGGAAATGTTTACGAAGGACGATATGGTGGGGAAGGAGTGATCGGGGCGCATGCTCCTTATGTAAATAACGGCTCAATTGGAATTTCAGTATTGGGAGATTACAGCAGTACAGAAGTTCCTCCGAAGGTAATAAGTGCACTTGGTCGGTTTATTAGCGAAAAAGCTAAGATTAATAAAATCAATCCTGAGGGGAGTTCTATTTTCCGTGGGGAAAAACTGCCAAATATTATGGGACACCGCGATGTTGCCAGCACTCAATGCCCCGGAGACGAACTTTATTCCAAGCTTTCAGTGATCCGTTCACTTGCCAGTAAAGATTACACAGATACCAAAAAATTTACTGAAGACTACGCCTTCGCAGATGAATCCGAAATCTACTTCCTGGAAATGAAGGCCAAGGAAAGCGACGAAATTATTATCAAACTTGAAAATACCGGCAAAAAAACTTGGGATTCCAAAACCTATCTTAAGGCTAACATTAATGCAAAATACCGCGATGCCCTCACATTTCCGGACATGAAAGGATCTGTGCTCGCCCGCATGGAACAAAGCGAAGTTAAGCCCGGAAAAATTGCCACATTCAAAGTTAAGCTCAAAGCCACCGGCAAAAGTGACTACGGAGAGCTGAAGGTTTATCCGATTGTGAACGGCAAAAAAAGCATTCGAGATTATGTGGAGATTCCAATTAGCATCTACGAACCAAACTTCAACTACAAATTTATCAGTAAAGATTTTCCTGAAGATGTTCTTAGCCCAGGTCAAAAATTCACGGGGATTGTAAAGATTAAAAACACCGGCGATGCCACTTGGAATAAATCCGGCGAGAATATGGTCACCCTCAACACAGCTCGCGAGGATGATAAGTCCCGGTTGGCTGTTATGCAGGAAAAACAGGTCAAGACCGGCGAAATTGGCACCTTCCATTTTGATATCACCGCACCAAGAGAAGATGGCTACTACCGAAAATATTTTATACCTGTGGTAGAAGGAGAAAAGTGGATGAAAGATAATGGGATGAGTTTTGATTATGTTGTGAATGATGGCGAGGACTATGAGGCCGAAGTTGTTTCATACAAAGATACAAATGTTTGGGAAAGGGGAAAAAGCTATCAGTTTTGGATTACACTTAGGAATACAGGTGTGAAATCTTGGGATAGTGATGATGTAGTGATCAATTTTATGAAGGATACCGGGTTGGAAATTGGGAAGCGCAAGCTCACACACGAGGAAGTTAAACCTGGTGATCTTGCCAGATTCACCTTTGAAGTAAGAGCCAATGGGTATCACAAACTAACATCAAAATCCTTCCATTTTCGTCCAAAAATAAACGGAAAAGATCTCAGCACGGAAGATATTGCGGTTGATTATAAAGTAGTTTTTCCACGAGTAGTCAAAAAGGCCACAACTAGCAAAGAGAAAACAAAAACAGCCGACACAAAATCTGTCAGTAACGAGGAAAACATTCGCATAAAACTTTCTTTTTCCGGCAACCCTGTGATTACAGCAAATGGAGAATTTTATATTTACGATGGAGACAGCAAATTCCGCACTGCCAAGAAAAATGACAAAATCGAAGTGCGAAAATCCGGCACATCATATCAACTAAAAATCGGATCAAAAACTTACAAAAAAGAAGGTCCCCTTCGTTTCGTTCCAAAATCCGGAACTATTATGGGCATCGATAACTACGAACACCGCCCTGCCTG
>JAHIRL010000131.1 GCA_018818755.1 Patescibacteria group bacterium | reverse complement strand
GGTTTTCAATAAAAGTTGAATTTTTGGAACGGGATGATTTTAAGGCTGCGGTGATGAGTAGGCAGTACGATTTGCTCTATGTTGGCCATAATTTGGGATATAATCTTGATACTTATTCATATTGGCATTCTACGCAGGCTAATCCGCGTGGCCAAAATTTCTCTAATTATAAAAGTTTCCAAGTTGATACTTTAATTGAGGAGATTCGCTCTACTTTTGACTTGGATAAGCAGAATGAACTTTTGAATAAATTGGCTGAAAAGATGAAAGATGATGTGCCTGCGGTATTTTTGTTTAGGCCTATTTACTATTATGCCACGGATGGAAAGATTTCCGGCATTGTGATGGACAATGTTTCTTTCCCAAGTGATAGATTTTCTTTGGTGAGTAACTGGTTATTTAATTAAAAAAGTCTTTACATTGATGAGGAAATGCTGTATTTGTTTAGAGCCTTTTTGGCTGAAATATATGTAATAACAATAAAATCATGCGAGTTATATTGAATCAGGATGTTAAAAAATTGGGTTATAGAGGTGATGTTGTTGCCGTTAAAGATGGTTATTTTGCCAACTTTTTACTGCCAAAAGGTCTTGCAGTTGCCGCTACAGCCAAGCTTTTGAAGCTCGTCGATAAGCGAAAAGAAAAGGTTCTTGTGGAAAAAGAGCGTCTTTTGGACAATGTTAAGGAGGTACTTGAAAAATTGAAGGGTCTTGAGGTTGTAATCAAGCATAAAGCTACGGATGCAGGTAAATTGTATGGTGCTATAACTGAACAGGAGGTTATCGAGGCTGTTGAAAAAGCTGTGAATATCCGTTTGGAGAAAGATTTTGTTAAAATGGAACACTTTAAAGATTTGGGAGATCATGAGGTTTTGGTTTCAATGGGAACTGATGCGCAGGAGAAGATTTTGGTAAAAGTTGAAAAAGCTTAATTTTATTATGGATACTAATCTTAATTACCTGGCTTTAGACTATGGTTTAAAGAGGATTGGGCTTGCGAGTGGGGCATCCGGTGGCAAGATGGCTTTTGCGCGTGGGATTATTGAAAATAAAGGATTTAGGTTTGTGCTTAGTGAATTGGGGAAAATATGTGATAAATATGAAATTGATGTGATTATTATCGGTTTGCCCTTAAATATGGACAATGAGGACGAAATTAATGAGATGACAAAAAATGTTAGGCATTTTGGGACGAAACTTAAGGATGAGCTTGAAGGTGTTGAGATTAAATATTTTGATGAGCGGCTGAGTTCGCATGAGGCTGATGATTTAATGAAGGATGCCGGAAATATTGGACATAGGGATGAATATGCCGCTATGGTAATTTTGCAACGCTATTTTGATTGTCAGTAAAAAATCAGTATAATTGGATGGATGATTGATATTTTAATTTATTTGGGGCTTGCTGTTTTGGGACTTATTGTCTTACTTCTTTTGGTGACTGTGTTTATTAGGTTTCAACAGCTTAGGAGGCAGTTTCGTCAAAAATACTCTGTGGTACAGGTTCGTGTGCCAAAAGAAAATGAATCTGGGCCCAAGGTTGCCGAGCAGATTTATGCAACTTTGCATAGTATTGAGTCCGAGTTTAGTTTCTTTCAAAAATTGCGCGGTTTTACCAGTGAGCATGTGAGTTTTGAGCTTGCCAGTATTTCCGGTGTTATTAAGTTCTATATTGCTTTTCCGGCTCATCTTAGAAATTTGGTGGAAGGGCAAATTTATGCTCAATATCCCGATGTGGAGATTGAAAATGCGAATGATTACACAATGAGAGCGAAAAATTTTGCCAATGCTGTTGGTGTTAGCTTGGATTTTAGGGAAAGCGATGTTTTTCCAATAAAGAGGTATGTGCAGTTTGAGGATAAACTGGCTCGGGTTGCTATTGATCCGATGGCTGGGATTACATCTTCTTTGGTGAAATTTAATAATAGGGATGATCAAGCTTGGGTGCAGATGGTTGTTACCCCTTTGCCCGATAAGTGGAGGCTTATTTTTACAAAATGTGTGAAGATTTTGAATAAGGGGGTGTTTGGAAATATAGATTCACTTTCAAAGTTGTATGCTGAGGCTTTTACTACCAGAAAAGTATGGCCAAAAATTGTTCTTTTTCCGCTTTATTTTGTGTTTTGGATTCAGGGACTTTTGGCGACAGCCGGTCTGGAATCTCGAATGACTGATTCGGGTTCAAGTTTGGTTAGTTCTGATGTGTTGGATGATGTTTCGTCCTCTGCTCATGACAGAGAAAGTAGTATTGCAGCTGCGATGGATAAGGTTGTGAGACCTTTGTTTTCTGTTAATTTGCGAGTTGTTTATGTCCCCACAGAAAAGGATGATGCAGCGGCTAAAATAAAATTGAGAGAGGTTGTTGGAGCTTTTAAGCAGTTTAATTTTCCTTCTTTGAATGGTTTTGATATTGGTGATTTTAAATATGGATCTTCTGTTGTGGCTGATTATCGAAAAAGAGTGATAAATAATGGTATGATTTTGAATAATGAAGAATTGGCGACGGTTTACCATATGCCTAATCTTACGGTTAAAACTCCGACGATTTTTTGGGTTTCCTCAAAAAAATTGGAACCACCTTCCGATTTGCCGGGAGAGGTTACTGAAGATGGTGTTGCTACTACTATTTTGGGGCGATCAAATTATCGTGGTGCTGAAATGATTTTTGGGATTAAACCTGATGATCGTAGACGGCATATTTATATTATTGGAAAGACCGGTATGGGAAAATCTACGGTTTTGGAGAATATGATTTATTCGGATATTATGTCCGGAAAAGGTGTGGGAGTGATTGATCCTCATGGGGATCTGGCCGAAAGTGTGCTTTCTTTTATTCCTCCAAATAGGACTAATGATGTGGTTTTGATTGATCCGTCTGATAAGGATTATGCTGTGGCTTTTAATATGTTGGAGAATGTTGATCCGGCTCTTAATTCTATTGTTTGTAGTGGGCTTGTGGGGATTTTTAAGAAGATTTATGCGGAGAGTTGGGGGCCAAGGCTTGAGCATATTTTGCGTAACACTATTTTGGCTTTGTTGGAATATCCGGGAACTACGATGCTCGGAATAACAAGGATTTTGCAGGATGCGGAGTTTAGGAGAAAGGTGATTCGAAAGATCGAAGATCCTGTGGTTAAAAGTTTCTGGCTTGATGAGTTTGAAAAAATGCAGGATAGAATCCGGGTTGAGGCGATTTCTCCGATTTTGAATAAGGTTGGGCAGTTTTTGTCCAGTTCGATGATTCGAAATATTGTGGGGCAGCCTAAGAGTACTGTGGATTTGAAGTTTTTTATGGATAAAGGGAAGATTGTGATTATAAATCTTTCCAAAGGTAAGATTGGTGAAGATAATTCGGCTTTGCTTGGTTCGATGTTTGTAACTAAGTTCCAGCTAGATGCGATGAGCAGGGCCAATATCCCCGAGAAGGAGCGCAAGGATTTTTATTTGTATGTGGATGAGTTCCAAAATTTTGCGACTGAGGCTTTTGCGACAATTTTGTCTGAGGCCAGAAAGTACAAACTCAATCTTACTATGGCGAATCAGTATATTGCTCAGATGCCGGATGAGGTGCGTGATGCGGTTTTTGGCAATGTGGGAACGATATTTTCTTTCCAGGTGGGATTTGATGATGCGGAGTATCTTTCTCAGCAGTACGGTGAGGAGGTTTTGCCTCCGGACTTGGTGTCTTTGAGCAAGTATACCGCTTATATGCGATTATTGGTGGATGGAATGCCAACTAGCACTTTTTCGCTGGCTACTTTGCCACCGCCTGTTTTTGAGCCGGATGCCGAGCAGGTTGCCAAGGTTGTGAAGGTTTCTCGTCAACGATATGCCAAAAATACTTCAGAGATTACCGATAAGATTAAGAAGTGGAGTGCGAGTAGTAGGGATAGGGTGGGTGATGATGGGGAGAAGAAGGATTATAAAAAAGCACCGTTTAAGAAGCCAGTAGCTAAAAAATAGGTTTTTCTAATAATTTCTTTTAGCCATACAAAACCTCAATTCCAGGCAAATCTTTCCCTTCCAAAAACTCTAGACACGCTCCGCCGCCTGTAGATAGGTGGCTAAAGGCTTCCACCGGTATATTTAGCCTTTTGATGCAGTCTG
>JAHIRL010000015.1 GCA_018818755.1 Patescibacteria group bacterium | reverse complement strand
TAATTGTGCCAGCAAAGCACAAGGATTTTACGAAGAAGGTAACGAGCTGGAAGGTATTCAGGGAGGACACGCTCGCAGATTAGGAGAATTACTACGCCGCCATAAAGAAGGGGAGTGGGTTGATCCGCACGAATACGAAGGTTTGATATTGCACGCTATCGAATACGGAAAATCCAGTTTGAGCAACAAATTTTACTACATGATCGAAGGAGTTGGTGCGGTGAACGATAGGGGAGAAACCATCCTGACGCTAGATCGTCTTGCCCACATCAATTCAAAACATCTTACCAGATTTCCACTTTTGGAATATGTTAATGCGGAAGTAGCCAGAGGACCCAACGGGGAGAAAAGACATAGATTCACAAAAGATGATTACGAACATTGGTGTAATATTTTTGATGAGGGAGACCCTAAGAATTCTAAAATCACTAAAAGTGTAGACGACTTTTTGTGGGAATATGTTTTGCCCAGTAATGACACTCAAAACCGTATCAATAAAGTACTTAGATCGGCAGAAAATCTTGACCATGACGATATGTATGGTTACATGCCTCCGGCTACGGAGGGAATTGTGGAAGAGCTTTGTAAATCCACAACAGGATCCAAAAAATTCTTAACCGCCGAAGGATATATGAACGGATTGCCGGGATTTAGTGAATACCTTCGAAGAACTGCTCAGAACGATCAAAAAAACAAATTGCGCGAAGGGATAAAATCATACATTCGTTTCCA
This sequence comes from Patescibacteria group bacterium, assembly GCA_018818755.1. Lineage (GTDB taxonomy): Bacteria > Patescibacteriota > Gracilibacteria > UBA1369 > LOWO2-01-FULL-3 > JAHIRL01. The sequence continues at coordinate 1,814 of JAHIRL010000015.1, read as the reverse complement.
GGGCATAATTACAGATGATTACAAAAAAGGTAATGAATCATTTTTTAGGACAGATCGCAGTATGCTAAATAGAGCCTCAATTTGTTCTCCGACTCATTCGATAGTATTCCTTGAGCAAACCACTGAAGTTATAAAGAAAGTTGTAGACCACTATGTAAACACATACAACAACGATGAACTTAGAGATGTTGCCGATAAAATTTTCAATTGGAAAAGTGGCAACATGAAACTCCACGAAAAAGAGAGGGAGAAACAGTATACCATTGATGAAGCTTACAAAAAGTTTGGTGAAGTATTTGATAATGCCGTCCAAAAAGACAAAGGTCAAGCTATGAAAAAAATTGTTGAGGAAAGCAACTTACTCGGTATGCCAACACTAGTTTCCGATGAGGAAATGCAAAAACGCAAAAAAGAAGCAGAAAACAGCGGTAAGGCAGGTGCTATCGGAGATCTTGATGATTAAGCCTCACAAGGTTTATCCTCCTCCTTCATCTTTTTTACAAAATCTTTCAGTTTCATTTCCTTTTGTTCTTTTGTGGCATAATCCCGCACAGCAACTTCCTTTTTCTTTTCCTCTTTTTCGCCAACCACAAGCATATAATTGATTCTTTGTTTCTCGGCATTGCGAATTTTCTTGCCCAGAGTCTCATCATTATCATGCAATTCCACCCTAAAATCATGCTTCTTCATTTCCGCCACAACCTTTTTGGCATAGCTATTAAATTTTTCCGAAACCGGAATAACAGCAACCTGCACAGGCGAAAGCCATAATGGGAAAGCTCCGGCATAATGCTCGGTAAGTACTCCAAAAAATCTCTCCAAGGACCCCAAAAGCGCACGATGCACCATATAAGGTCGATGATCCTTCCCATCCTCACCCACATAAGTCATATCAAACCTCTCTGGCAAATTGAAATCAAACTGCACAGTTGTCATTTGCCACTCGCGCCCAAGGGCATCCTTAATTTTTAGATCAATCTTTGGCCCATAAAACGCTCCACCACCTTCATCCACCTCATAATCCAGTCCCTCTTTTTGGATAGCCGCCTCCAAAGATTTGATAGCCTGATTCCATCTCTTTTCTTCTCCCACAGCTTTTTCCGGCCTGGTAGCCAAATAAGCCTTCACATCCTTAAATCCAAAAGTCTTCCACATATACAAAGAAAATCGCAAAACCTCAGCAATCTCATCCTCAATCTGCTCCGGAGTACAAATGATATGCGCATCATCCTGAGTAAATCCGCGAACCCGCAAAAGCCCATGCAAAACTCCACTAGGCTCATACCTGTAAACAGTCCCCATCTCCGCCCATCTCAATGGCAAATCTCTATACGAATGCTTCCGATGATTATACATCATGATGTGAAAAGGACAGTTCATGGGCTTAACATAGTAATTCTCCTCATCGATCTCCATCTTGCTGAACATACCGTCCTTATAAAAATCCAGATGCCCACTTGTCTCCCAAAGCCAGGATTTCCCCAGATGTGGAGAATAAACTATCTCATATCCATTTCTAAAATGTTCCTTTTTCCAAAAATCTTCAATCAAACTGCGAATCCGCCCACCTTTAGGATGCCAGTACACAAGCCCCGCCCCGGCCTCTTCATAAGTATTGAAAAGATCCAACTCCTCACCAAGTTTTCGGTGATCCCTCTTTTTAGCTTCCTCAAGCATTGCCAAATGATCATCCAACTCCTTTTGAGTAGCAAAACAAAGCCCATAAATTCTTTGCAACATGGGCTTATCGCTATCCCCACGCCAATACGCGCCGGCCACATGAGTAAGCTTAAAAGCCTTAATCTGCCCGCTGT
>JAHIRL010000130.1 GCA_018818755.1 Patescibacteria group bacterium | reverse complement strand
AGTGTGGATGAAGCTAAAGCACGCGGGGCTATCGGGCTTTTTGAGTCTAAATATGGCGATACTGTTAAGGTTTATACGGCTGGGGATGGTGATGATAAATTTAGCATGGAGATTTGTGGTGGGCCACATGCCCAGAATACTGCGGATCTTGGTGGATTTAAAATCCTGAAAGAACAAAGTTCTTCGAGTGGAGTGAGGAGGATAAAGGCGGTGATTGGAGCTTAAACCAGCTCCCCTTCTAATGTCCAAACTTCTGATCCTGTGATTTTCACGGGGACTATTTCGCCAATAAGTGAGGCTGAGCCTGGGAAATTTACGATTCTGGAGTGTTCGGATTTGCCTGTGCAGATTCCGCCTTCGTGGCTTTCCACCAACACTTCTATGGTTCGTCCTACAAAACGAGTGAGCCTTTTTGCCGAAACTTCTTTGAGGATATTGTTGAGGATGTGCCAACGCTCTCTTTTTGTTTCTTGGGAGATGTCATCGTCCATAAATCTGGTGGCAGCTGTTCCGGGGCGGCTGGAATATTGGGCTAGGTAGGCATGGTCGAATTCTATTTCTCGGAAAAGATCGCAAACAGCTTGGAATTCTTCCTGCGTTTCGCCGCAGAAGCCTACAATAATGTCTGTTGAGATGGAAATGTCGGGGGTATGTTCGCGGAGGCGGCGGATGATATCTTTATATTCTTCTATTTTATATGGGCGGTTCATGCGCTTGAGTAGGTCGTTGTGGCCGGCCTGGACGGGGAGGTGGAGGAAGGGCATGAGGGTGGAAAGATTGGCAATGGCCTTTATGAGTTGATCGGAGATGTCGCGAGGGTGGGGGGAGGTGAAGCGTAGGCGTTTGAGACCTTTTTTGTGGAGAGGGTCGAGTTGTTTGAGGAGATAAACGAAGGGGATTTCGCCTTCGGGAAGGTCTTTGAAAGTGCCGTGGTCTTGGTCGTATTTACTGAGACCGTATGAGTCTACGGTTTGGCCGATTAGGGTTATCTCTTTGTATCCTTTGTCTACAAGATCTTCGCATTCGCAGATAATCTCGGGGATGGGGCGGGATTTTTCACGGCCGCGGGAGTATGGGACGATACAGTAGGTGCAGAATTTGTCACAGCCGGTGGAAATGGGGACGAAGGCCTGAGCACCAGAGCTGTGGGCCGCCTGAATATCGAAATAGTTTTCGGTTTGTTCTTCGGGGATTTCTTGGATTGGGTAGTCTTTGTGTAGTTCGCGGATTAGGGCGGCAAGACGAGGAAGTTCTTCTATCCGCAGGGCGATGTCCAGATCCGGGCTTCTATTAAAAAGTGGATCTCGGGACTGCGAGTATCGGCTGGAGGATTTTCGCACCATACAGCCAGTAATAGCAACGATTAGTTTTGGATTCTTCTTGCGAATTTTCCTAGTGTTTTTAAGTTCGCCAAAAACTCGATCCTCAGCTTTTTGGCGGACTGAGCAGGAATTATAGAAAATTAAGTCGGCCTGCTTTGGATCTTGGGATTGCGCATATCCAAGGGCTTCCAGATATGTTTGCATGCGCTCCGTATCGGAATAATTCATCTGACAACCGTATGTATAAATGTAGTATTTGAGCATAGCGGGGGTATTTTAGGGCAGAGGGGAAGCTTTATCAAGATTTTCGCTTCTGGTGTAACACTTTCGCCTGCGTCCAGCAGAGTTTAAACATTTGTTTGTGGAAGTCGGCGATTTCTTTTGATTTAATGATAATGGCCATTTTTTCGCGCCAGGAAGCGATGAGGACTTTGTCGTCGTAGATGTTTATCTCGGGGGAGAAACCGTAGTCTTTTTCGGGGATTAGGAGCATTTCGCGGTTTTCTTTTTTGTCCTGTTTGTGGCGCTCGATGGAGGTGGGGTTATCCGGGGAAATGGTTTTGATGTGAATGTTGTTTTGCACTCCCCTTCTTTGATAATAATCGGGGAAAAAATTGGGGAGGCCTTTGTGCATGTCTTCGACATTGGCGTAGGCGAGGATGTTTTCGGTTGAAGTGAGAGTGTCTTCGTAGGCTTGGCGCATGCCCTTTTCACCTTCATAAAAGCTCACCTTGGGCTTGGTGCTTTCGGGGTTTTCCAGGGAGATGAGTTCGGGAAGGAGAGAATCCATTTCGCGCTGTTGTTTTTCTATTTTGCGAGTGAATTCCACTTTTTCCCTTTCGAGATAGTTGTTGAGCTCTTTGGGACTGAGGGCTTTTATGTGGGTGATGCCACCTTTTTTAATTGAACTGATCAGACCTTTTTTTGTGAGGCTATCGATGATGTCGTAGGTGGTGGTGCGGTTGATTTGGGCACGCTCGGAAATAACAGAAATAGGCTGAGCTCCCCATCTGATCAATTGAATATAAACTTGAGCTTCTTTTTCGGAAAACCCGATCTTTTTAAGTTTTTCTAAAATCATAAGTGTTGTGGGAAAGTTTTCGACAGCTTTATCATAGCGCATAAGCAAGCTTTTTGCAACCTACTCGTGCTGATGTGGGGTCGCTATAGACAAACTATGACAAATATATTAGTATGGTGTTCAATCATTAATCACAATGATATGGAAATTCTAAAAAAGATCGCACCAACATTTAATGGCAAAAAGTTTGAGATTCCTATGTGGGATCTGGAGCCTGACGAAAGACTGAGACGGCGCGTGGCTCATCGTAACGAACGATTTATCTATCGCACCGCGTCTGCCATCGACGGCAAGCCGCTTGTGAGCATTTATTCTCCCGATAAGCCTTACAAAATTTATTCGCTAGATTATTGGTTTTCGGATAATTGGGATCCGATGGATTACGGAAGGGACTTTGATTTCGGGAGTGGTTTTTTTGAGCAATTCAACGAACTTTGTCTGGCTGTTCCCCGTGCAAACATGATGACCATGCAAAACGAGAACTCTGAGTACACCACCGGAACCGGATTTTGCCGCAATTGCTATCTGATCAATTCTTCCGAACATTGCGAGGATTGCTACTATGGTAAGCTTTTGCAGACCTGCAAAAACTGTGTAGATTGTGCTTATGCTTATGATTCCGAGCTTTTGTATCAATGTTTTAATGTGCGCGGACTTTATAATTGTCAGTTTGTTTATAATTCCAGCAATAGTAGCGACTGTTTTTTCTGCGATAATATGAGCAATTGTCGAAACTGCTTTTTGTGCACGAATTTGAATGGCAAGGAGTATTACTTCCAGAATAAGAAATGTGAATCGAAGGAGGCTTACGAGAAGATTGTTTCGGACTTTAGGGGGAAATATTCAAACTACAAAAAGGCTTGGGAGCTTTTTGAGGAGATGCGTGCCGGGCGTGTCTACAAATATGCGGAGATTATGAATTGTGAAAATTGTAGTGGTGACTTTATTAAAAATAGTAAAAATTGCGCGAATTGTTACGATGTGAATGATAGCGAAGATTGCGAAAATGTGCATGTGGGCGTGAAGTGCAAGGATGTTTATGATAGCTCGAATATGTATGAGGGACCGGAGCTTTCCTGGCAGACGCTAGGGGTGATTGCGACTTTTAATGTGCATTTTTCGATTTATCAGTTTAATTGCAGCGATATGTGGTATTGCGATACCTGCTATAATTCCAAGAATTGTTTTGGCTGCGTGGGATTGCGCAATAAGCAGTATTGTATTTTCAACAAACAGTATTCGGCGGAGGAATATGAGGTGATGGTTGCGCGGATTATTGAAAAGATGATTGAGACTGGTGAGTGGGGGCAATTTTTCCCTCCGCAGTACTCCCCTTTCGGATACAATGAGAGTTTGGCGAATGAATATTTGCCTTTGGGAAAAGAGGAGGCGCTGGAGCGCGGATTTAAGTGGAGTGATTATGATAAGCCGCTTGTTGAAGCTGGGAAGATGATTGAAGTTGCGGAGCTACCGGATTCGATTGCCGATGTGGATGAAAAGATTTTGGATACGGCGATTAAGTGTGAAGTGAGCGGGAAGCCCTTTGTGGTCACTGGGCCGGAGCTTAAATTTTACAAGAAAATGGCTGTGCCTGTGCCGCATAAGCATCCCGATGTGCGCTATGATGAGCGGATTGCCGTTAGGAAACCTCGAAAACTATGGGAACGGGTCTGTGATAAGTGCGGCAATTCTGTGAAGAGCGTTTTCGAACCGGATGGGGTTGAGAAAATTTATTGTGAGAAGTGCTATTTGGCAGAAGTTCGCTAGTTTGCTATAATCAATCCATCATTATTTAACCTCTTTTTTATGATGATGGGATATGGATTTTATGGCGGTGGTGGACCGGGGTTTTTCCTGATGCACCTGTTTTGTTTCGTATTGTTTGTTGCTGTGATACTTTTCTTTATCTGGGCGAATAAGGCTTTGGATAAAAAACAGTTGAAGAAACTTGTGGCTAGTTTGGTAATCGTTGGAGTTGTCGGATTATTTTTGTCTTTCCTTGTTATTGGGAAGGGTTTTAGAGGATGTGACGGAGACGACTGCCCAATGTTTAAAAGTATCAGAGACTACAATGGTTTTAGTGCATTAGAGGAATAAAAGTATCTGTGGGAATACTTTTTTACTTTACGGCTGGAGTAAGGCTATTTTTTGTGCCGGCTAACAAGAAGGGTTGAAATAATCGCAATGTTCATTGTTCCAAGATAAATGGGGAATGCCAGTTCGGAAAAAGAATATATTTCGAGAGCAAAAATAACTGTAGTCTGGCTAAAAAGGCTGGCTCCATAACTGATTGCAGTTTCGGATTTTGGATGTGTCCAGGATTTTTTGAGAGTGGGAATTGTGGCGAAACCATCTGCAAGAATGGCGAAGAAGATTGCAATTTTTGGATCTCTGGTGATAGCCCATAAGATCAATGCAAGAATACTAAATATTCCACAGGCGTAGTCGAATCTCCCTAATTTCCAGTAAGCTTTTTTATTGTAGAATGAGGCCGCAAAAATCATCAGTGGCATTAAACTTGCAAAAAGCACAGGGATAACCGCCAATCTCACCTCATCACTGAAGGCTGCAATTACACCTATTAAAGGTGCTGTCCCCCACAGCAAGAAACTGACCCTGTTGGGTCTGACCTCGCCCCTGATGGTTTTTTTAAGATAATAGGAAGCCCCCAAAAAATTAGCTAAAGCTCCTACGAAAACTAAGTATTTCAACATGTGAGTATTTTATCACGCAAATAGACTGAGAACATAGGCTTTTCTACTTATTTTTTGGTGGTTTTTGGGATGAGGAAGCGAAATAAATAGTGTATTTTATTTTTTAGAAATTTTTTAAGAGAATTTAATGTTTGTATGCTAGAAAGTGTGTATGAACTTAGAAAACATTATATATACATTCCGTGGACAAAGAGTAATTCTGGATAGAGATATAGCAAAGCTCTATGGAGTCACTACTAAAAGACTCAATGAACAGGTACGTCGTAATTTCGATCGGTTCCCTGAAGATTTTGCATTTCGACTTGATAAAATTGAACTCGAAAATTGGAGGTCGCAAATTGCGACTTCCAATCCTGAACTAAAAATGGGGTTAAGGCATTCTCCTCTCGCATTTACGGAGCATGGCACGGTTATGCTTGCCAATGTACTAAGGAGTAAGCATGCAGTGCAAATGAGCATTGAGGTTGTTCGCGCTTTTATTGAACTTCGCCAACAAAAGATTCTATTCAGAAAAGTCGATGAGATCTGTGATTTTATAATTAAGAAGTCACATAAAGACGATAAAGAATTTCGTAAATTGTGGAGAGCAATAGAATTTCTTGAATGTGGGGGCGAGTCTTTAATTGGTTTCAAACCAAAGTAATTCCATTTCTGGTAGCACAGGCTTTTCTACTTATTTTTTGTTTGTTTTTGGCTCAAACAAAAGGAATATTAGACGTTATCCTGCTTAACATCAACTTTATCTACAAAGAGTAAAAGATAGATTTTGGATGAGTTATTCAATATACTTGAAATATGATTTATTTAATTGGTGGTCCTCCAAAATGTGGGAAAACGACTCTTGCTAAAAAATTATCAAAGAAACTTGGTATTCAATGGGTTGCTTCTGATACGCTTCAAGTTGTGGCTCGCAAATATGTTCAAAAATATGTTACTAAGAAAAAAGAAAATGAACTTTATCCACATAATGCGTTAAAGGGTAAAACTAACGACGAAACTTATTCGTTAGCTACGCCAAAGCAAATTGCTAAAAACTACATATCACAAGCAAAAACTAGTTATGATGCGGTGGATATGTTTTCTATTTGTGAAATAACTGATGGCAATGACTATATTGTAGAAGGTTACCATGTAACACCACAGTTAGTTACTCGTCTAATAAAAAAATATGGAAGCAAGCACTTCCGTGTTCTGTTCCTATATAAAGAAGATATGAAAAAATTCATTGAGGATGTCCAAAAAAGTTCGACTCCCAACGATTGGATTCTTGCTAAAACAAAGAATCGCGATACATTGGTCAAAATAGCAGAAATGGTGAACTATTATGGTCAATATTTCTATAAAGAAGCTAAGAGGCATGGATTTAAAATTGTAAATATGGACTCCAATTTTAACGGACAAGTTAAGAAGGCTATGGCGTTTTTATCAAAGAAATAGATGGTAATGAATAATGGGGGTCTATTGTTTTCAACTTTGCAAAGTTTTCCCTGGGAAAAATTGGGAGTTTTTGGCTTGATATAGGGATTTTGCAAAAAGTGTCCCCGGAGATACTTTTATAAGTATTACAGCAAATGATGTTCGCGGCAAATTTTACTTAGCAACTTTTTCTGGAATAGGGAAAACCTAAACTTTCTAAGGAAAATGGCTCAATCGTGAACTCATTCGCGCATTTTTTCTTGAAAGTTTCCCTTCGCCTACGCCGAAAACTCGCGGAGCTCGTTTTGGCTGCGGCTTCGGATCGGTTTTCACGCAATTTTCTGGTGTCCCCGGCAGGAATTGAACCTGCATCTAAAGTTTAGGAAACTTCTATTCTATCCATTGAACTACGGGGACGAGTTTATTATGTAAAGGGGCGTTTTTTATGCGATGTAAGGCATGTAATCACCCCCCTCCTGGCCTCCCCTTTCCAGGGGAGGGAGAGCTCCTGCGCTCCTTCGGTGCTCGGAGTGCTACGGGGACTCGTTTGTTTATGTATGTTTTAATACCACAAAAATTCTGTTTTCATCTGGCAAGCTGCTGCGTCCTTTTACCACATATTTTTCTTCTTCTTCAAACTTGTCCGCGCCAAGATCTTTCATAAAACTCCCAGGATTTTTGGTCCCCATGGGAATTACAATTCGTGGCTCAATGGCCTCAATAACTTCCATGGCTTTTTTGGCAGGCAGGTTGCTATCCTCTCCTACGCTAACCAAAAGGACATCCACATCTCCAATTTTCTTGACGATATCGCTGGTCAAAACATGTCCCAGAAATCCCAAGTGGCAAATCTTCACTCCATCAACTTCAAAATAATAAATTACAGTTGGCTCTCCTTCGCCCCCTTCTTCTTCTTCCTTGCTTTTACTCTTTGTCCAAGCCCTAAAACCAATAATCGGAACATCTTTTACTTCATATTCTCCGGGCCAATCAAAAACTCTGGCATCTTCTACTTCAACCAAATCCCCTTTTGGCAAACTGCTGAGTACAACATCCGCTTTCAACTTTCCAGCATCTTTATCCGGGTTTGTGACAACCGCTACTCTATCGCCTTTGAACCTAAAACAAGTTTTTCCATGCCATGTGATTTCCATATTGAGAAATTAGTAAATTTTGCAGAGGAATCATACTGCAAATCCCCCCTTATATCAAGGCTTTCACTTGTGTGTGGAGCCCCGGTTTGATAGTATGCGGGCAAAAGATAATAACCCCCTTTTCATGTCCAAGATTCAAAAACTCCATGCTCGAGAAGTGTTAGATAGCCGCGGAAATCCAACGGTTGAAGTTGAAATACAGACTGATGGGGGCAGGGCACGGGCTATTGTTCCAAGTGGGGCGAGTACCGGCGTGCATGAGGCTGTGGAATTGCGGGATGGTGATAAGTCCAGATACATGGGTAAAGGGGTTTTGAGGGCTTGCGAGAATGTTGATGGTGAAATTGCTGGAGCAGTCATGGGGATGAATAGTGAGGATCAGGAAGCGATTGATATGAAAATGATTGAGCTGGATGGGACGGAGAATAAGGGGCGGCTTGGGGCGAATGCGATTTTGGGTGTAAGTTTGGCTTGTGCGCATGTGAGTGCTGTGGAAAAGGGCGTTTCGCTTTATAAATATTTGAACCCAGAGGCGAGGACTTTGCCGGTGCCGATGATGAATATTATGAATGGTGGGGCGCATGCGGATAGCGGCTTGGATATTCAGGAGTTTATGGTGATGCCGGTGGGGGCTGATAATTTTACTCATGCTTTGCGAATGGGGGCGGAGATTTTTCATACTTTGAAGGGTCTTTTGAAAGATGCAGGACTGAGTACTGCTGTGGGAGATGAGGGCGGATTTGCGCCGAACCTTCCGAATAATGAGGCTGCGCTTGATTATGTGGTTAAGGCTATTGAGGGGGCCGGTTATAAGCCTTGGAAAGAGGTTATGATTGCCCTGGATGTGGCGGCGAGCGAGTTTTATGAGAATGGAAAATATAAGATTAAAATTGAGGGGAAACCGGAGGAATTGAGTAGTGGTGATTTGGCGGCGTTTTATGATGTGTTGTTGCGGAAATATCCGATTATTTCTATTGAGGATGGGATGGATGAAGATGATTGGGAAGGTTGGAGTTCTTTGATGAAATCGTTGGAAGGGCAGATTCAGGTGATGGGGGATGATTTGCTGGTGACCAATGTGAAGAGGTTGGAGCGAGGGATTAAGGAGGGTGCGGCTAATTCAATTTTGATTAAGCTTAATCAGATCGGATCTCTTACCGAAACAATTGCCGCAATAAAAATGGCGAGAGAGGCAAACTGGACTGCTGTTGTTTCGCATAGGAGTGGGGAAACTGAGGATACGACTATTGCGGATTTTGTTGTGGCAATGGGGACCGGACAGATTAAAACAGGATCGCTGTCGCGAACAGATCGTATCTGTAAATATAACCAATTGCTGCGAATTGAGGAAGAATTGGGAGAGAAAGCGGAATATTTAGGAGGTAAGGCATTCTATAATTTAAAAGATGGCTATGATAACAGAGATTAAAAAATCGGTAGTGCGAGGCTTGTTGCCTAAGCGTAGATTGGATTCTCATAAGGGCCAAAATGGGCGCGTGATGATTGTGGGGGGAAGTGAGGCGTATTATGGTGCGCCTATTTTGAGCGGAATGGCGGCTTTGAGAAGTGGGGCGGATTTGGTTTATTT
>JAHIRL010000129.1 GCA_018818755.1 Patescibacteria group bacterium | reverse complement strand
AACCATTCCTTCTATTTTTCCGCGGGAGTTTTGGCAGTAGATTACATTGTTTTGGGTTCGGTTAAATCCGAGGTCTTTGGAGAGTTTGTCTCGGTCGAAATCGAAAGGGGAGCCGTAGCCGGCGCCGGAACCGAGAGGGTTTTGGTCTACTAGGGTGTTGTTGATGTCTGTGAGGATGCGGATGTCATCAAGGAGGCTTTCTGCGAAGGCGCCGTACCAGGTTCCTAGCGAGGTTGGCATGGCTTTTTGCATGTGGGTATATCCGGGCATTGGTACGAATTCGTATTTCTTTGCAGTTTCAACTAGTGTTTTAGAAAGCTTTAAGGCTTGGGTCCTTAGTTGATTGAGTTTGTCTTTCATGAAGAGGCGCATTGTTACTAACACCTGATCGTTTCGTGAGCGTGCTGTGTGAATTTTTTTGCCTATTTCTCCGTGGTGCTCAGTTAGATAGTTTTCTATTTTTGTGTGGCAATCCTCATCTTCCAGGCTTAGTTGAAATTTCCCTTTTTTGTGAAGCTCTAAGATTTCTTTAAGTCCTTTTTCCAGTTTTTTAAATTCTTCTTGTGTGAGTATTTTGTGGTGCAGAAGCATTTTTCCGTAACCAAGAGATCCTTCGACATCGTAGGGGACTAATTCTTGGTCGTAGATAATGTCGTCACCTGCGTTATATTGCTCGACTGTTGGGTCTATGCCCACTTCTTCTTTTTTGTACCAGAGTTTTCTTTTAATGACTTTTTTAGACATTTTTCTTAGGTTAAGGTTGTATTTTTAGTGTTTTGTAGCCGTTTGTTGTGGCGATTTGGGCTAGTTTCTCTATGTCGTATAGTCGGCATGATGTAGCTAGAAGTTTGACTTCTTCGTATAGATCGCCATTATCTTCGGGGACGAAAATATCTGAAATATTGTCTGTGCCGATTGCAACATTTATTCCGTGGGCGATCATTTCGTCGGCTTGAGCTATTGAATTGTGTACTGGGGCCATTTTGTCTTTGTGCTGTTTCATACTAATCGCGGCCCAGGGATTTACTGTTACATTCATTCCGTATTCTGCAAGTTTTTTGTAGATTCTAATGCGATCTTCTTCCGGTTGGCAGGCTACGGAGATTGCATGCTGGATTGTAATTTTGCCGTCTAGTCCATGTTCGTGCGCAAGATCTATAAACCATTCGGTGTCTTTTTCTTCGGGGTTGTTTTCCTGGTCAATATGGGCGTCAATATCTTTGTCCATATTTTTAGCTACTGAGAACAGGAATTCGGCGTGTTTTTTGTCTCCATGGCTCATTTCCCGATCTCTTGATGGTAATCCGCCAACGACATCGCAAACTTCGCATGCCTGCTCGAAAAGACTGGTTTTTTCTTTACTAAATCCGCTTAGATCCTCGTTTAAAAAACCTTCGAGTGGGTGTGCCACCAGTTGAAGGATAAATTTGTTTTTATATTTTTCCCGGACTTCTGCAGCAGCTTTTACAACCAACATCTCCACTACGCTATCGGCATCCACATGTGTTCTTGCGGCTATTATGCCTTGTTTTAAAAAATCTTCTATGCAGAAGCTTAGCCTTTCAATGATACTTTCTCTACTGTGTTTTTTTTTGATGTCTCTGTTTAGGATCCATTTTTCTTCCATGAGGGCTGATGCTTGTTTCCATATTTCTGGATTTGTGGTGTATGCCCGGTCTAAATGGGCATGACAATTAACCATTCCCGGGGTTTTTGCGACTTCTTTGAGGAAAAGTTCTTTGAAGGTGTAGCTGTATTCCATGATTTTTTTGAGGATTAATTTTCCCCATTATATATTACTCGAATAGATTTTTGTAGCCGTTGAGAAATTCTTTAATCTCTGCGGGTTTTTTCCCTTCCATTTGTAAGGTTTTGAGGTTTAAGCTCCCTTTTTTTGTGCCGACTTCAAGACGAGCCTTGTCTGTTTTAAACTCTCCAGGCTTCAATTTTTCCTGACTTTCTTCCATTTCCAAAATCCTTATGGTCTTACCTTTTATTCTAAAAAAAACCGATGGCCAAGGGGTGTATGCTCTTTGCATGTTCATTATTTGGATTGCCTCTTGTCTTTCAAATTGGATTTCTCCATCTTTTTTTTCTACTTTTCGACAATATGTGGCTCTGCTGTGATCTTGGGGTATCGCACTAAGATTTCCTTCCGCTATATCGTTTAGGCATAGGGGAAGGATGTTTGCCCCCAGACTTGCCATTGTGTTTGTCAGACTTTCCAAATTGTCATTTTCTTTAATTTCGATTCTTCTTATGAGATATATGTCTCCTTCGTCCATTTTTCTATCCATTTTCATTATTGTTATCCCTGTTTCCTTGTCTCCGTTGAGTAGTGTTTCCTGAATTGGAGATGCTCCTCGATATTTTGGGAGAAGTGAGGCGTGGAGGTTGATGCATCCGTGTTTTGGGGTTTCTAGTACTTCTTTTGGTAAGATATTTCCATAGGCTATAACCAGAAAAAAGTCTGCATCTTTGAAATTTTCGGCCAATTTCTTTAATTCTGCTTTAGTTTTTGGCTGGTAGACTTTATGGGCCAGTTGATTTGCAATTTCTTTGACAGGGGGAGGGCTAAGTATTTGTTTGCGCCCTGTTTTTTTATCTGGTTGGGTTACGACTCCCATTATTTTGATTTGAGGGATTTGGCTTAAGACTGCCAAAATTTTTGCTGCAATGTCGGGAGTGCCGAAGAATAAAATTTTCATAAATTTATTTTATAGGATTTTATGACCAAGGGGAAGCTCCATGAATTTATACTTGCAAAAACTCTAAAAATCAGTATAATTTAATCTTTTAAAACTAAGATTAAGATGCAGGTACAATTTGATGAAATGAACAAAACGCTGATGAAAGCAGGGAAAATCCTGATTTTGTCCCATAGGAAACCGGATGGAGATACTCTGGGGTCTGCTCTTGCGCTAAAAATTTATTTGAACAAGCTGGGAAAGCTTGTGACGCTTGCTTGTATAGATAAGCCAGCTAAGGTTTTTTCTTTTTTGCCTTTTATTGAGGATTTTGTTACTGATTTTGATTTGAATGATTTTGATTTGGTGATTGTGGTTGATGCGGGAGCGTCGTATATGACCGGTTTTCAGAATAAGTATCAGGATATTTTTAGTTCTGGAATTTTTGTTATAAATATCGATCATCATGCCTCTAATGATAATTATGGAACTTTGAATATTGTTGATGCGGATGCGGCTTCTACTACCTTGATTTTGTACAGATATTTTAAATCTTTTGGAATTAATATCGACAATAATATGGCTCAGTGTTTAATTGCAGGCCTATATGGTGACACGGGTAGTTTTATGCATTCCAATACTGATGGCGAGGTTTATAAGGCTTGTGGTGATTTGCTGGATAGGGGTGCTGATGTTGGTTGTATTGCCCGCGAACTTTTTAAGACCAGGAGCGTTAAGGCGCTTAGGCTTTGGGGAAAGGTTTTGGAAAAATCTTTTTTGAGTCCTAGCGGGGTAGTGATGTCTGTCATTAAAGAAGAGGATTTTAGAAAAGATGATTTGTCTCCGGAGGAATTGACTGGTGTTATTGATTACTTGAGTATGGTTCCGGATACTAGATACGCGGCTTTGATTAGCGAGGATAGGCAGGGAAATGTAAAGGGCTCATTTAGGACCAGGGTGGAGGATGTTGATCTTGAGAGAATTGCCAAGGTTTTTGGTGGTGGTGGGCATAAAAAAGCTTCGGGTTTTGTTGTGCCGGGAAAACTTATTGAAGAGGTTAGGTATAATATTTCGACTGATGATGGGGAAAAAAGTTTAGATTTCTCATGATTCCAACCTTTTGTAAAGCGATTTTGCTTAGATATTCATAATTGATCATCTAATATTTTCTAGCACTAATTTTTAGATATCTTATGTTTTTTAGAAAGTTTTTTGCAGGAGCTTTAATTGCCTTTTTTATTTTCTTGTCTTTACCTGCGGCTTTCATCTGGGCTTCGGCGAAGACTTTGTCTGATGAAGAGTTTTATACTGAGCAATTGTCCGATTCGCTTTATAGTATTTTGATTGAAGAAGGGCAAAATTTTTATGCTGATTTTAAGGTTCTTGATATTCCTGAATCGAAGTTTCGAGATATTTTGATGAGAACAATACAAAGGGATGATTTGAGAGGGGCTATTGCTGTGAATATTGAAAACTTAAAGTCTGTTGAATTTGACGCTGAGGGGAAGGCTAAGCTTGTGATTAATTTATCCATTTTTGATGAAAAATTTGATAAATTTGCGGATCAGATTTCCAGGTTTTGGTTTGAGACTTTGAGTGAGTGTGATAATACCAAGCCGGTTTATAAGGGGGATTTCATCTGTATTCCTGAAGGGTTTGATGGGGATGATTACAGAATGTTTGTGGCTTCTGAGCTTGATAAGCAAATTTTTAGTGATTTTCCTTCGGAGGTTGTTAGGGAGATTGATGTTTCTGAAACTTTTTTGAAGAATAGGGGGAATGTTCTGGAGTTTTTTGGATATTTGTTGAATCAGTTTTATTTGGTTGTTAGTTTGATTCTTTTGCTTTTATTGTTACTGATTGGATTGTTGATTTTTAAACCAGCTATACGGGTTTTTAAATGGGTTATGAAAACTTTGGCTTTGGCTTCCGCCTTTGTTCTTGCTTTGTCTTTTAGTATTTCCTATATAATTCCTACGATTGTACAGAAGTTTTTTGAGGGCATTAATCTGGTGCTGTATAATGTGTTTGCTCACAGTCTTACTGTTAACCTTTTGCAACTTGCTATTCCTGTTTTTGTTATTGGGTTTGGGTTTTGGATTGTGGGAATTATATTTGATGAAAACGAGGATATTGCTTATTAATACTAATATATGACTCATCATAGGTACATATTGATCGTAAGCGTTGCAGGTTTTGTAGCTTTCTTGGCCTGGTTACTTGTTTTGTTTAAACTTGATCCATATCAGTCAATGGGGATTGCACTTGGATTTTTCTTTGTAACTTTTTTTATTACTTTGGCTTGTTTATTTACTGTGCTGGGATTTTATTTTCGTGTTTGGTTGCTTAAGAATGAAATTTTTTATAAACATATCAATACTTCTTTGCGTCAGGGGTTCTTTTTGTCTTTGATCGCCAGTCTTTCTTTGGTATTTCAAATGATGAAGGTCTTAAGTTGGTGGTCGGGCCTTTTATTGGTTCTTATTTTTGTGCTTTTAGAGCTTTATTTTTCTTCTCAGGAGGCTGATATTATTTAGCGTCAACGCTATATGAGGTTTTTTCCAGTATGCGTATGTTTTTTAGTGGCCACCAGATTACCCAAGCTTTTCCGCGGATAAGGTCTCTGCTTACAAAGGCTTTTTCGGGATGGTTCTTGCAGTCTGTTGAGATAGTTCCGGAGAAGCAGCTTCTTGAGTCTGTGCTGGCGCGTCTATTGTCACCCATAAGAAAATAATTGTTTTCAGGGACGACGAAGGTGTTTAGGTCGCTAAAGTATGTTTTTGTGTTACCTTTGTTTGTTTCGTTAAGATAGTTCTCTTCCAATTCTGTAAAATCTTCCCCTTCTTTACTAAGATAAACTTTGCCCTCACTTATTTTAACTGTTTCACCTGGAAGCCCAATAACTCTCTTAATAAAGTATTTTTCCTGATCTTCCGGAGCTTTGAAAACCACAATATCTCCACGCGCAGGGTCGTTCATTAGGTATAGTGCTTCATTAATAATTATTTTTTCGCCATAGCCGTTTTCGCATTCATCACTAATATTGTTTAAGGTATCGCACATCGAAGATCCCGATACATCAAATGGAGCGATTATCCATGTTTGAATTATCATTACTAGCACAAGGATAACTACTGCGTTTATCAGTAAATCTAGGCCTTCGGTTAAAATTTTTTTGTATTTATCCTTCATGTGGGGGAATTTTATAAGTTTTGCATTATTATTACAACACTTTTATAATAGACACAATTTAAATCCCTGTCATGCAACTGTCTAATGTTTTGTTCTCTGGTCATTTGGATAAAGGTGAAAAAATTTTGGATGTGATGCATCGTCATGTTTTTATTTTTTTTAAGGATTCTTTT
>JAHIRL010000128.1 GCA_018818755.1 Patescibacteria group bacterium | reverse complement strand
CGACGGCGAGATCGGTTTCGTTTTGAACGAGATCTTCATCTACACTTGAGAGTGGAGCGTTTGCAGGGCGATATTTATCCGGGATTGCACTAAATGCCAGAGTTGTATGAGGGATTAATATCATGCAGAGCGTTGTTGCGATCACTAGTTTTTTAAGTAGGTTTTTTATCATACTCCGGTTGTAAAGAAATCAAACTTGGATATTCCGATCACGATGGCGTAGGCGGATGAAATTATTGCCGCTCCAATAACTAAATATTTTATGATGTCTTTGGCTTTTTTGGCTTCTTCTTCGTTTCCTTGCGCTATTAGATAAAATATAGCGGCGGCAATTATTGCTATTAGGGCCAGAAACATACTCCATCCAAGAATAAGCTGTACTCCCGAGGCGATTGCGGCTTGGGGGGTTGTTAATTCGGGGAGGTTTTCTGCATTTAAGAGGGCTTGTTCCGCCTGGCTATCACTTGCAGTTATATCAATATGATTGAAAATATCGTCGGTACTTGCTGCAGAACAGCTCAAACTGGAGATTAGGGCGAGCATTATTGTAAGAAGTGTTTTTTTCATTAAAAGTCGATATTTACGATTATTGTGACGATTGTGTAGGCGAACAGGGATATTGCAAAGCCAATTAAGGCGTAGGTTGCTTGTTTTTTTGCGTTGCCAACGGCTTCTTCATCCCCAAAATTAGTGTAGAAGCGGATGCCGCTGATGATCAGAAATAAAAATGAGACACTTCCTACAAAGGCTATCATTCCTGTGGTGAATGTAGGCAGTGCTTTTGAGACAAAGATTTTGATTATGCTTGAGTCTGTGCCTTCTTCGCTACTTGTAATTTGACCTTCTCGTGTAATTCCAGGTAAGGTACTTGGTTTTGGGATTGTGGGGACATAGCTTATTTGAGAGCTTGTTGCCTGAGCGGTCATAGTTCCAAGGACTATTGAGAGAAGGATTACTGTTAAAATGTAGAGTGCGATTTTTTTCATTTTTATAATAGAAATAGTGATTGGACGGCCAGAGTTACGATGAATGATAGGAAGGTTACGAGTAGCCCGATTACGGCGTAGACTGCGATGTCTTTGGCTTTATCCAGATTTTGCTGGTCTCCTTGAGAAAACATATAAATAAATCCAGAAATGATAATTAGGATCAAAGCCAGACTTCCGATTATTCTGGTGGCAAATTCGATTACTCTAACGATGATTATTTCAATGGGGGAGTAGGCTTCTTCGTCATCAAAATATTGTTCTTCAAAATAGGATTGTTCTTGTCCCTCTGCTTGCAGTAGGTCTTTTACATTGAAAGTGGTGTTCTTTAGGTCTTCGTTTGCGGCGTAGGCAGGGGAGAGTGTGAGGCTTGTGAGCCCCAAACTTATTAGGATTGTGAGAATTGTTAGTGTCAGTAGTTGTTTCATTTATGAGAGTGTGAAAAAGGTCGGGTTAACTGTGTAGAGTAGAGCGCTTGCCAAAAATAATAGGGCAAGGCCGGAAAGTGATTTTATGATTCGTCCTTTGGCTTCATCGATAACCTGGCTGTCTCCCGCGGAAAGAGCGATTTGTACTCCGCTGATGATGATTACGGCAACGGCAATTAATCCGCCGATGCTTGCGCCCCAACGGTAAAGTGAGCCTATGTAACCGGTGATCATGCTGGTTCCGGGTTTACTGAGAATGACATTGATTTCGGAGCAGGTGATTGTTGTATTTTCTTCTTCCGAAACTCCTGGGCAACTTTCGAGAACTTCCTGTGAGCTTTTGTTTCCGGTTGTTGTTACGACTCGGGTGCAGGTTCGTACCTGATAGGCGTCACCTTTTGTTCCCTCCTTACTTGAAAATGGTTCTTCAACTATTGTGATAATACAAGGAACACCGTCGCAGGTTTCGTCTTCATCAAAACATAGTTCATTTGCCGCATAAGTAGTGTTTGCCAAATTTATTATCAGGATGAGGCTTAATACTATTTTTGTGAGTAGTTTTTTCATTTATTCGGGTTGGTCAAATTCTTTTGGCATGTTTTCCATGGCTGTTTCTTCGGAGATTAGATTGGCTTGATAGAGGTCAGTGATGGCTTTTTTCATTGTTTGCATTCCTTCTTTTGCAGAGGTTTCGATTGCTGAATCTATTTGGTGAGTTGTTCCTTTTCGGATCATATTGGCAATGGCGTTATTTACGAACATGGTCTCGATGGCGGCAACTCGGCCTTTTCCGTCTTTTGTTTTGAGAAGTTTTTGCCAGAAAACCGCTTTTAGACTTTCGGAAATCTGGGCACGAATTTGGTTCTGTTGCTGATAGGGGAATGAGTCGATAATACGATTGATGGATTTTGCACAGCCGCTGGTGTGCAGAGTTGCAAATACCAAATGTCCCGTTTCGGCGGCGGTTATTGCATGTTGGATTGTTTCCAGGTTTCTCATTTCTCCGATTAGAATCACATCCGGACTTTCGCGTAGGGCACTTACCAAAGCTCTTTCAAAACTGTGGGTGTGGGTGCCGACTTCTCTTTGTTGGATCAGGGATTTTTGATCTTTGTGGACATATTCGATTGGATCCTCCACGGTAATGATATGTTTGCCTTGGGTTTTGTTGATTTCGTTGATCATGGCGGCTAGTGTGGTGGATTTACCTGAGCCCGTAGGCCCGGTTACGATTACCAGTCCGTTGGGGAAATTTGGGGCTTTTTTGAGTTGAGCGGGAAGTCCAAGTTCGTCCATGGTTGGGACTTTGTCGCTGATCAATCTAAATACTGCTCCAATTCCGTTTTTCTGGACAAACATATTAACCCTAAAGCGGGAGATCGTTTCTATATCCAGGGAAAAGTCGATGTCGAGAGTTTTTTCAAAAGAGCGTTTTTGGGGTTCGCTCATTATTTCCAGGAGATATTCTTCAGCCATTTTTTTTGTAAGAACGGGGTGCTCTGCAATAGGAACTAGTTCACCGTTGATCCTTAAAGTTGGCTTTATACCTGTGGAAATGTAAATATCAGAAGCTTTATACTGAACTGCTGTTCTGAATATTTTTTCTAATTTGTGCATGTATTAACTTAAAATCCTATTATTATAGCATTTTTTGAGGTTTTTTTCAATAGTCTTGGTGGAGGTTTTTCTTATTTTTATGCGATTTCTTCCAGGATTGACAAAATCTCTTGAGAATCTTCTGATTGCATGATTCTTTGGCGGATAGCGCTTGCTCCTTCTATTCCTTTTATGTAACTGCCGAGGTGTTTGCGCATTTCTAAAATACCGTATTTTTCTCCTTTTGTTTTTAAAGAAAGTCTAAAATGTTCTTTGATGATTGGTAGACGATCCTTTATGCTTTGCGGAGAATTGTGTTTTTGCTTAGTCAACTTTGCAGAAATCTCGGCCATTAGCCACGGATTGCCAAAGGTTGCGCGTCCCACCATTATTCCGTCCAGGTTTTTTAGCCTTTCTACTGCAATTTCCGCAGTTGTTATGTCTCCGTTGCCGATTAGGGGAATATTAAGGATTTTTTTGATTTTATAAATTGGTTCCCAATCTGCTTTGCCTAAAAAGCTTTGTTTCGTTGTGCGTCCGTGGAGGGTTATTAGTTTTGCACCTGCTGTTTCTAGTGATTTTAGGAATTTTGGTAATTCTTCTTCATCGTAACAATTGTAGCCGATGCGTGTTTTTACAGAAACGGGGATTTTTACGGCTTTGGAAAGTTTATTAACGATTTCTGCGGCTAAATCGGGGTCTTTCAATAATGCTGATCCTTGTTGCGAGTGGATAACTTTGCGAGCGGGACAGCCCATATTTATGTCGATGCCGGCGATACCTAGTTGCTCCAAGCGCTTTCCGGCTTCGATGAAAAATTCGGGCTTGTTCCCAAATAGTTGCATTATTAGTGGGGATTCTGACTTCTCGAAATTGAGCATTTGCATGGTTTTTTCGTTGTCGTGTTTCATGGCATTGGTGGAAGTTAGCTCAGAAAAGCAAATTACTTCTGGCACGAGGCTTTTTACCACTTGTCGGTAGGCGGAATCGGTGTATCCGGCCATTGGGGCAAGGGCTAAAATGGGCTTTTTGATTTTTTCCCAGGAAAATGTGGACATAAGAAATCTTAAAAACTGCTGTATTATAGCGATTTTTAAGTTTTTGTTAAGTTTTTCTTATCTACTGATCCTTCCTACGGGTTTTGTTTCTTCCTCTTCTTCCTCCACAGGTGGTAAATCATCTCCTCCTATTGTGAATGATGGTGGAGCAGTTACTTCCGGAGCTTCTTCTTCTTCTTCTTTCTCTTCTTTGTTAAAGAGGTTATCGCTGTTGAAAAAGTCTTTTTCAATGTTTTGTTCGAAGGGGCTTTCGATGATTGGAGGGGTTGTTTTGATTGTTTTTTCTTCGTCGCTTGGTGAACCGGAAAGGAAAAAATATCCGGCTGCTGCGCCTGCCACAACGATAATCGAAATAATTAAAATTGTGATTATTAGATTTTGGGTATTAGTGCTTTTTGGTTTTTCTTCAATATTTGCAGGTTCAGGTCTAGCTTCAGGCTCAGCTTCTTTCTCTACTTCCGGTGCTGGAGTTTCTTGTGGAGTTATTGTTTGTTCGGGAACTGGAATATTGTTTGTAGCTAGATTAAAACTTTCGGTGTTTTGAGTTGGTGTTGGTGCTGGGGTAGCGGGAGCTTCGGTGGCTGGTGTTGGTGCTGGGGTAGCGGGAGCTTCGGTGGCTGGTGTTGGTGCTGGGGTCGCGGGAGCCTCGGTGGCTGGTGTTGGTGTTGGGGTAGCGGGAGCCTCGGTGGCTGGCGCTACGGCAGTGGGTGTAGGAGTAGGGGAAGATGCTGAAGAAACTGAAGCAGGAGCTTCAGTGGTTGCACTTAGATCTTCTTGTGCAATTTCTTTTGGTGCTTCGGTAGATTGCTGGTCGTTTTGAATATTAGGGTCTGCCATACTTTTTATTGTTAATTTTTGTGATTACTCCTCGTTGGGAAGAATGTTTTCGATTGCTCCCCATTCGCTGTCTTCAAGTTCTGGGACTACGAGAGTAACTTTGTCTCCAACCTCTCCTTTAAAGTAGGTTACGGAGGCTAAAATGACTTTGTAAGCTTTTCCTTCGGCAATAACTTTGTACTGTCCATCTTCGTAAGTTAGGGTTCCTGTAATATTTCTTCTTTCTGCAGGGCCGATTTGTTTGTATACAAAATTTCCGTTGTCTTTGATTGTGAGTTTTAAGATATCCCCGGGGATAAGTTTTGATTTACTGGCGTAATTGGCTGGGACTGGATAGTTTTTCTCGTTTTTGTCCTCCATGCTTTCGCCATTGAAAACTCCTTCAACAACTTTGTCGTTGCCGTCAGTAGTCATGTCCGGTAGGTCTTCAGCGGATTTTGAATAGTCTCGGCTGGATGGTGCACCAAGATCAAGAAGCATTTGTTTTACCGAGCGCAAATTGGATTCGGCAGACTCGATCAATTCTTTTATGAGTGCAAGTTTGGAAATGTTTGGCATTTTGTTTTGATTTTAATTTATTTGCCTAATTATAGCAGATTCTTGGCATATTCGCAATATAGCGACGCTTGACAATTTATTTAACTTATCGTCTTTTGTAGATGATTTTTTCACCACTTTTTCCAGAGATTCTAAGGTCGATGTATTGAAGGGGAGTATTGAAAATGTCGAGTTTCACCAGAGCTTTTTTTAGTTTTTTGAGCTGTTCTTCGTAAGGAACCTGGATATCGAGCCAGATGTAAAAATCTTTTTCTGTGAGGAGATGGAGTTCTCTTGCGGTTGGTTTGAGATAAGCTTCGCGTACTTGCATGCCAAATTTTTCCTGAAAATAAACCATGCAGTCCAGGATATACTTGAGAGTGGATTGGGTAATTGCTTCTCCATCTTTGTTTATCGGTTCTACTGAATTTATTTTTATGTATGGAAGAGTGGGGCTTTCGTAGTTTTCTTTTACTATCACGCCTATTGAGTTTAGGATGTAGCTTTTTTTGAGATTTTCGGTTTCGTTGATGAGATTTGCTACCAGGGGATATTTCCCAAATTCAATAGTTAGTTTTTTGGGGTAATCTTTGCTGATTTTTACAGTTTCCAGTTCGGGGTAGTTTTTGAGAATATTTTGTTCAAGTTCGTCGGTTTCAATTGTGAAGAGGTTTTTCCCGATTTGATTACTGATCGATTCGCTAATTTTGGTTGATAATCCTTCATTTTCCAGATTGTTGTCAGCAAATTCAATTTTTTCCAGGAGGAAGTAATTGGAAAAGAATAAAAGATAAATGATCGCAATTGTGGCAAGAATTAAAATGATCAAACCGGATTTTATTCTTAGGTGGGAAATTGGGTTTGGCTTTTTCTTTTTAAACTTCTTGAAATCCTGATTTTTGTAAGCCAAATTTTGATGATGCATCAGCTTGGAAACTCCTGATTTCCTTTTTTTTCTGAACATTTTGAGCTAAGGTTTTAAGGTGCTCTGATAATACACTAAAATATGGATTTTGAAACGGCCAAAGAGTATTTGCGTTCGCATATTTCCTACGAGGAAACGCGCAATTTTAAGTATGATGAGAACTATTTTGATTTGGCACGGGTTAAGCGATTTTATGCCGCTTTTTGCCCTGCTTATGGTGATCTTAAATATATTCATGTTGGTGGAAGCAAGGGCAAGGGGAGCACTTGTGCGCTTGTGGCTAATTATTTGAGAGCGAGCGGCAGGAATGTGGGAATGTTTTTGTCTCCTTATATTGTGGAGATTACTGAGAGTTTTTGGTTTGATGGGGCGGATATTTCGAAGGCGGATTTTGTGAAATATGTGGAGGAGTTGCGGGATTTTGCTGAGAGTTGGGAGGAGCGTATTACTTATTTTGAGATGCTTTTGGCGATTGTATTGAAATATTTTGTAGATATGGGAGCAGAATATGTGGTTCTTGAGGTTGGGCTGGGGGGCAGATTGGATGCGACAAATGTGGTTGAACCGCTTGTTAGTGCTTTGACTTTGGTGGAAAAGGAACATACGGATGTGCTTGGGGAGAGTTATGAGGAGATTTTGGCGGAGAAATGTGGGATACGGAAGGAAGGAGTGCCGTTTTTGGTGGGGCCGCAGAAGGAGGAGGTGCGGGAGATTGTTGAGAGAATTTGTCCGGATGCCAGGTTTGTTTCGAGTTTGGTTGAGGAGATTTTAAAAGTTGTATTGGGGGAGGTTGATGAAGGGATGTTGGAGCGAATAAGGAGTGAGTTTAAGTTGCCGGGCAGGTTCCAGGTTGAGGATTTTGAGGGAAGGACGGTGGTTTTTGATATGGCACATACCGAGGCTAGTATGAAGTTTTTAATTGAGAAGTTGGAGAAGAAATTTAAAGGGAAGAATTTTGTTTTTTTGATCAGTATGATGCGGGATAAAAAGCATAAGGAGATTTTGGAGATTGTTGGTGAATTTGCCGATAAAATTGTTTACACTTCTTCGCATGAGGAAAGGGGGGAAGATCCGCATGCTTTGGCTAAAATTGTTAAGGGAGAGGTGGTTGAGGATTGTACTTTGGCTTTTGAATCCTCTTTGCAGGAATTAAAAAAGGATCAGGTTCTTGTTGTAACCGGATCCCAT
>JAHIRL010000127.1 GCA_018818755.1 Patescibacteria group bacterium | reverse complement strand
TTCGTCCTTAATTTTCATCTGCTGCAAAGCTAAAATTTGCTTGGCTACCACGGCTGAAACGTCTAAACTATTTGCCAAAGTCTGCGGACTCGCCAACATTTTCTCCATTACCTGGTAAAACTCCACGGCCAAAGGCAGGTCGTTACTGTCCAGCCGTACTTTTTTATCCAAGAAATGAGCCTCAACCAAACTTCGAATCTCGGCTGGGATTTTCTTTTTCCATTCCTTGTAACCGGTCAGCTGGCTTTCACTGCTTAAATCAAAATCTTTTAACTCCTGAGTTTCAGCCACCCCGATTTCCTGCTCTAAAAAAATAGGTTTTTCAGAATTTGACATACTCTAGTAATTTTAGAGGCATTTTGATAGTAAAAAATAATAATCGCTCAATGCCCTTTCATTCGCTGGGCGTAGTAGACCCTGGTAGGAAGCAAACACTGCCGGAATTATTTCTTGAACATTACTACTACCATCTAGAAATTCAAATGCGTATCTGTCAATATTTTTCTGCATACGTTTCTTGGTGCTTGTACGTACTTTTATACGATCAGGATACAATACATAGCCCAACCAGTCCACACCATAATGCCATGGGCGGAGCGCAATTTTTTGAGGATGAAGCTGTAGTTTAAGTTCACTTAAAAGTATTTCTCTAATTAAAGAAATTTGTGATTCCAACCATACTCCATCCTCGTAGATAAAAATAAAATCATCACAATAGCGTAGATAAGACGCGCCCTTAAATGTCCGTTGAACAAAGTGATCAAATTTATCAAGATAGATATTGGTAAATAGTTGTGAGGTTAAATTACCCAAAGGCAAGCCTGGACAAAAACTTTCAACCACATCTTCTACCAACCGCCTCAATCTAACATCGTTAATACGTCGGTATATGAGCTCGAGCAAAATACTATGATCTATACTGGCAAAAAAATTTCTGATATCGCATTTCAATGTCCAAACTGCGCCATTTTGCCTGTAATCATGTCTTTTCAATAACTGTCTTAATCTTAAAACTGCCGCATGAGTACCCTTCCCGACTCTGCATGACCAACTGTCATAAATAAACGAATTATCAAAAATCGGATTTAACTGTCTGATAAGCGCGTGATGAACCAGCCGATCAGCTACCGAGGCTTTGTGAATTATTCGCGGCTTTGGATCACAAATACGAAACTGTTCATATCCTCCATGTTTCCAGCAATGATTATGCAATTGGTCATGTAGTGTAAAAACATTGTCTTCAAGATGACGCGCGTACTCTTGAACATCTGGACGGTTTCGTTTTCCACGGAGGAACTCTTCCCAAGCCTGAAACAAATTTTCTATTGAGATAATATTATCGTATAGTAAGGTGCTATGACAACTTCCTCGCAACAAAACCTGAACCATACAGTGATATTTCACAAAATTAATGATTTTTTATGTCTTTGGTACCAACGCTCAAAGCGTCTTCCAAAATTAGATCGCTACACAATCGGCCAAAAAGTTTTCGAATTATTACTGGAAATTGTACTCTTGATTGTTCATGCTGAATATCAGTCTGGAGATAGGAAATGTTATACTCTAAAAACCATTGCTCCAAAACTAGATTCAATAAAAATTTTAATTAGATTGGCTAGACAAATTGAAACAATCGATGAAAAAACTTACATTCGATACGAAAGCGAACTTCAAACAATCGGAAGAATGTTAGGCGGATGGATAAGGTCGCTCACGAAAAATCGTTGAGTTATCCCCAACGATTTTTCAACATCCCGCACGTCGAGAGAAAGACACACCCACGTCATCATTCCGATTCCTCGGGTTCCATCTATTCACGTTCAAGCCTTGAGCATCCGGATTGCCAGCATTCACAAGGTTACCGGAAGAGGTGCGATTTTCCTGCAATCCATCCATATCGCGCGGATCCAAGTTACTAAACTCAAATCTTGCTACGCAAAACTGCAGAAAGCCGTACGGTCTGTTTTTTGGTTGCCGGTAAACCAATCTGTTTCAAGGCAGTGGTTGTATAAACCGACACGACACACAAAGGTTCAAAGGAAAAAAGGGCAAAGGGTCAGGCCGACAACAGACCAAACTAGCGAGAGAAAGACACACCCACGTCATCAGCCCGAAGCCCCGGGTCCCAGCTACTCACGCTCAAGCCCTGAGCAGCCGGATAGCCAGCAAGCACAAGGTAACCGGAAGAGGTGCGATCTTGTGTCCAGTCAAATAAAATTCTTCCGTCAAAGAGTCTTTTATCTCGACTTAAAAGCATTAAAGCTTGGTCATAAACCACATCC
>JAHIRL010000126.1 GCA_018818755.1 Patescibacteria group bacterium | reverse complement strand
TGTTCGGCGATTCCGCATTCGATGTGCTGAGCTGGTGCTTGCTCGGAGGCAAACTTGGTCATGTTTGAACCTTTGAGGTCTGCGCTTAGGGCGAGGACTTTGGGGTTTCGTTCGGCAAGGTCGGCCAGGGCTTTACCGTAGGCGGAGCGGCAATCGGTGGTGTTGTCATTGTCGTAGAGAGCTGGTTCTCCGGTGTCTACTTCCATTTTTGTGAGAGATTCGGGCAGATGATTTGCTTCGGGTTTCCATTTGATAAATTGCTGAATGCTTTGGATTGTGGCGTATTCTTCTTCGTTTGGTTTTAGTTCTGGAAGAACATCGTCGGCTTGCTCCGGTTTTGGTGGTTTTCCGTGCCAGTCGGATTTGTAGGCTGCTCCATCAACTTCCATAAATGGTACGCCTTTGCCCATAATGCTGTGTCCGAGTATGCAAACCGGTTTGTTTGAGTGGTGGGCTTTGGATAGGGCCGCCCAGATATCTTGGAAATCGTGAGCATCGGTTTCGATCACTTCAAATCCTCCAGCTTTAAAAATTTCGGGGATATTTATATTTTGAACTTCGGATAATTTATCTGTTAATTGGACTTTGTTGTAGTCCACAAAAAGTACGAGATTGTCCAATTTGTGGTGAGCTGCAAAATTTATCATCTCGTAAACCTGTCCTTCCTGCATTTCGCCGTCTCCCATAAGAGCATAGGCTTTGCGGCTTGTGCCTTTGAGTTTTTCCGCGAGGGCGAAAGAGGCAGCGGCGGAAACTCCAACTCCAAGTGGGCCGGTTCCGTAAAAAATTCCCGGAACATGGCGGGAAACATGGCCTTCGTATGGTGAGCCGAATTTGCGAAAGCTTTCTATGACATCTTCTTTTGGAATGTATGAGAGTTCGGCAAGCACGCTATAGACAGCTGGGGAAATGTGGCCGTGGGAAACTACGATTTGTTCGCCGGTTTGGCTAAGGATAAAGGCGTAGAGGGTGGCGAGGTAGTCGAGGGAGGAGAGAGAGCCTCCGGGGTGGCCGCTTTGAGAATTTTTGAGCATTGAGACGATTGTGTGGCGGCAGGATTTTGTGAAGGCTTGCATAAAGCTGATTTGATCTTCGCTGAGTGTTGCGCCGAATTGGGGAATTTCTTTAAGCATAATGGTTATGGTAAAAGTTTTTTGATTAGTTGTTTGCCAAGTTCGACGCCCGGTTGGTCGAAAGGATTAATTTTCATCAGTTCTCCGAGGAATGCGGTGGAAAGGTAAAGTAGCATGATTAGTTCTCCGAGGGTTTCTTCGTTGAGTTGGTCGAGTTTGATTGTTATCGTTGGTACGCGATTTTTTGCCAATGCCATTTCTGTGGCTTTCTTCTCTATCTTTAGAAGTTTTGCAAATTCATGAATTGAATGGTGGATTTTTTCGATTTCTACAAAAATTATTAGTTTATCTTTTGGTCCATCGTTATATAGTTGGATTTGGGAGTGTTGATCGGTTGCGCCCATCGCTTTTAGCGGAGTGATTCCTTTGCCTTTTTTGCCCAAACTTTCTGCTATGAGTTGGGCGAAAAATTCGGGAAGGTCTCGTAGTTGGTAGGAGTAGGGCATGAGGGCGTGGATGTCTTTGCCTTTGAGGTATTGTTGATGTTGGGCTTGGGCTAGAGCGATTGCCGCTTTGGGGTTTTGGAGAATTTTTTGGGCTCCGGCGATTATTCGTTTTGGATTTAAGCCCATTAGCAAGGCGGGGATTAGGCCCACTTCTGTGAGGGCGGAAAATCTTCCGGGAACATCGTTTGGAAAGGTATACTTATTTTCGTGTTTGTGTAGATGATTTTCTTTTTCTGAGGTGATGAATAGAAATTGGTTTTCCGGAGCTTTGCTGCTGAAATATTTGTATAGGGCTTGTGTTTCTACAGTTTGGCCGGATTTGGAAATTACGATGAAGAGGGTTTGTCTGATGTTGATTTTAGCTTCTATCTCTTTGATTTGGGTTGGATCGATATTGTCCAAAATATGGAAGTTCTCGTTTTGGGCGAGGGCGGAGTTGAAAAGCTTGGCAGAAAGGGCAGATCCGCCAATTCCCAAAAGGACAAAATGGGTGAAATTTGTGCGGATTTGGGGAATTTTTTTGAGTTCGAAAAAGTCTGGAATGTAGAATTTGCGTTTGTTCTCAGCTATTTTTAAATTTGCTGTATCTAGAGTGATCATTTTTTGAAAATTATGCCCACAGAGAATATAGGGGAAATGGGGGTGAGAATGCAAGGGGGAGCTTATTTGTTTAGCAAAAGATCCAGTTCTATATCCAGATCGGTGGAGTGTTGTCTTAAGAGTTTTTGGGCATCGGCAATGCCGCGGCCATAAATTTCCAGGGCGGTGTTTTGGAGAAAGAAGTCGAGAACTTCTTCGGCGGCGATTAAGCCAAGTTCTTCGTCTCGTTCTTCTTTAAAGAAAGTGATGATTTCGCGCAGTAATGTTTCTCGTTTTGCTTCTGTGATTAGATCCCATTGGCGTTTTTGTTTTTTCATTGGGGGGAGTTAGGTTGTTTTTCGGCAATGTAAATGGCTTCATTATTAAAGATCCAGGTCAAATTTATTTGTTGAAATCCGGCAACTTCCAATATTGAAAATTGCTCTGATAGTGTCATTGGCATATCTTCTTCAAAGGCATGTTTAAGCCAAACTTTTAGCTCATCACCGGACAAGTTGTGGCGGAGGAATGATTCGTATCTTTTTTTCAGTTGTTGATTGATGATTTGTGAATCGTGTTCGTAAAAATCAGCATTGACGAATACTCCGTTATCGTTTAGGGAATTGAATATTTTTGTAAATAGGCTTCTTTTTTGCTCGTGGGGGATGTTGTGGATTGCGATGGCTGAGATTATTACATCGAATTTTTTGCTGGGTTTATGGTCGTTAAAATCTGCTTCCAATAATTCGATTCGATCTGAGAAAGCTGATAAGTTTTTTTGGGCTTTGTTGATCATAATTGGGGAAAAATCAATCCCGGTAATTTGGGCTTTTGGAAACTGGTTTGCCAGCAATTTCATTCCATGACCGGTGCCACAGCCCAAGTCCAGTACGCTTATTTCTTTGTTTTCGTTAAAAGGTATGGCTTTGATTAATTCCTTGTGCAATTCGTCGTTTTTGAAAACGATGTTATCAACGATTGTGTCGTAGTCGCTGATGGTTTTGGAGAAGTGGGCTTGGATTGAGTTCATGATGAGTGTTTTGTTTTCATATAATCTGAGCAACCACTCTAACTTTTAAGTGCTTTTAATAAATTTCCCATAAAAATTTCCAGCCTAGGCAGACTTGAGTTTAGAACTGCTGATTGATCTTCATTTGTTGTCATGACTCTAATTAGATAATTTCCAATTACCGTATTGGCAGCTTCACTATAGGTGGGTCTATCTTCAGTAGGCTTAAATTTATCAACTTCTACATCGTAGTCTTTTAATTTAGTTAGATAGTTATCGTCTTCGTAGTATGTTGTAGAATTATGATTGTCTGCTTCAGCAAATAATTCCACCATTTTGTTGTAAGATTTAGAAATATATTGATCCCAGGTGACATCGGGGTCTCCTGTAAAAGTCTCCATGGTTTCTTTGCCCCAATTTGTCATATCATCCAAATTTATTTGGATATCTAAACCGTCGGCATTGAAAGATGCAATGTAGGAATTGAAGGTTCCATCATCCGTATGTTCTTTTTCAGTTGCGGCGCCACCAAGTGCGGAGATAGAGTCATCGAGAACCTTGTTTATTTCTTCTTCAGTTAGGACTTTTGTGTAATCTGGCTGAATATTTTGAAGTATATAATATCCGTAAAGGCCCAAACTAGTCACTACCAAAATCACGGTTGCAATGAATGTTAGGACGATAGTTGAAATTGTTTTTTTCATAATTTATTAAATTAAATATTAATAAGTATTATTTTTACTATTTTGTTATACCACTTATGGCATTTTCATTCAAAAGTGAATCGTTTTTGGAGTGGAGGAAACACCTTTGTTGGCGAGTTGCTCTTGGGCGATATGATAAAAATTTTTTAAAACAATTGGGCGATAGCCCAGAAAAGAAAAGGGATATTTCAGCTAACGGTCGCGGGCTATGCGAAGTTGCCGACGAGCGAGATGGTATAATTTTAAACCATCAGAGCGAGGAAGGCAATTTGGGTGAAGGCTTTCGGCTGTGCGTAGCCAGCCCGAAAAAGCCTGAACCGGACAAGCCGCTGTTGTAGGATGTTCGCAGATAATACTAAATTAGAGAGATTCCAGATGATCTATTACGACATCTAGAATTTTTTTTATCATTTCTATTTCTTCTTTTGTTGTAAATTTACCATCAAGATAAACAAATCTATGTTCTAGAAACTTTTTAATTTTTTCCTTTACTTTTGGATCAATTACTATTCTATCCCATATCAATCCTTGCAGATCAAATCCTAGTCCTGCTATATAATTGCCTTGGCACATAAACATATTATGACGATTATCTGTTATCGGAATCTCTCTAACATCATAATCTTGCAAATCATCATAATGATCGTCTCTAAGCCAATGGAATCTTTGGATCCATTTATCTAATTTTTCTCTTTCTTCTATGTTCTCCTTTGGTTTTTTCATATATAAATTTTTATCTGCGAATTTCCTACAACGTTCGAGACTAGGCGATGTTTGACGGGTGTAAAATACGCCGAAAGGCGTACACCCGTCAAATATGGCTGTAGTGAAGGAGCGGAGCGACTGAACGGAACCGCCTAGTCTCTGTTAGGCGATGGAAGAAAAAGCGATTTACTTTTGTGCGTAAGGACAGCCAGCCGCCACTTGTTCATCCTTATTAAGAGATGGTATTTTGCCACATAGTAGTGGACTGTTTGGGTGTATGTCCCTTAAATATGGGCATGCTATTTTTAGTTGACCATCTAGCTCTTGGACAAGTACATCAACTTTGTCATCAGGAAAGGCTGGCTGTATTTTGCCATATTCCAAATAATAACCTGGGCATTGTAGTTTTTCCATAATGTCTTAGAGTTAATAGTACTGTATAATACATGCCATTGCTTTTTTGTCAACCAGCTTGTAGCTTTTTCTTCTTTCAGCTAACGTCCGCGCATATGCAAAGTTTGCCATGAGCGAAACTGGTATAATTTTCTCACCAATTGAGCGAATAGGCAAATTTGGGCGAGGCTTTTCAAGTGCGTGCTTTAGCCGCACGAGAAAAAAAGCCGAGCTGCATATGCGCTGTTAGGCGATGTTGAATTTGGATTTTTTACCTGTAATACTCACTGACAACTCTATTTATTGCTTGTCGAATACTCCCGACTTTTTCTTGGTCGTTAGTATCAATTTGTCCATCTAAGCTTATAATCCCGCATGTTTCACTTAAATGAAAAAGCAGTTCGTGATTAAAATCTACTTTCTTATCAACTTCTGCTCTTTTTTTGGGACTTATATCTGCCATTTCTTCATCAAGAATATTTTTTATCGTTAATTGGTCTGTCATATGAATAATGTTAAGTGTTAATGGTGGAGCTGAAGCTAACATTTTATCTGCTTTTTATCAATGGCTTGTTAAAATCCAAATTCAATTTCGCCTAACGTTGGAGACTAGGCGATGTTTGACGGGTGTAAAATACGCCGAAGGCGTACGCCCGTCAAATATGGGAGAATGAGCGGAACAAAGTGAAGCGAATGAACCGCCTAGTCTCTGTTAGGTGATGTGCTGACCATTTTTCCCGCTTTTAAGTCATCTCGCGGAAGCTTTTATAGCTAAACGTAGTGATAAATCACGGTAGAAATCAGTTTGGGCGCCTGGTGGAAGTATGGCATAACCATTTCCATATCGTTTATATACTAAATCTCTGTGAATTATTTCCATGACTGCATTTTTGTCTTCTGTGGAGAGTAAAGCTTCCGCGCAATCATCTAATAGTTCTTGGTATAGCACTTCAGCTCTAGCTTTTTTACGCTCGTTTTCTGCAGGATCTGAATTTCTGCCATATGTTATGTACTTATTTGTGCCGTAATCTTCCACTTTTGTTACAAAGGAAGATCGGAATTGATCAATATCAAATATGTTTTCTGCTGGAGTTTCCATAGTGTTTGCGTAAAAAAGCTTTCTTTAAATTATATCTTATTTA
>JAHIRL010000014.1 GCA_018818755.1 Patescibacteria group bacterium | reverse complement strand
CATCAGCCTTGTCGAAGTACAAACAGACATTAGCAATGGCCTAAGTTCATTTTCAATTGTTGGTTTAACAGATACCTCCATTCAGGAATCCAAACAGCGCATCCGTTCGGCAATCAAAAACAGCGGATTCAAATTTCCTCAAACCAAAAAAACCGTAAACCTGGCTCCAGCCCAAATAAAAAAACGCGGCACCCTCTTCGATCTTCCCATCGCCCTAAGCCTACTAATAGAAAGCAAACAATTAGACATTTCTCCATTCAGAGATTGCATTGTAATTGGGGAACTTTCCCTCACCGGAGAGATAAAGAGCATAGACGGAGCTCTGGCCATTGTTCAGCATGCCAAAGAAAAAGGAATCAAAAAAATCTACCTCCCTCAGCAAAACGCCAAGGAAGCCAGCTTCATTGAAGGAATCAAAATTTTTCCCCTTTCTCACTTAACTCAACTCAACAATTTTCAAAATCTCAAAGCACTAGGCAACACAAGTATAGGAAATTTTGGACGAAAATATAGGCCACTAATTTCTCACTCCTTCACTCGAATCATCGGTCAAAAAAAAGCCAAACGAGCATTGATCATTGCGGCTAGTGGACATCATAACCTGCTCCTCAAAGGTAGCCCGGGTTGCGGAAAAACAGTTTTGGCCCGAGCCTTCAAAGATCTTTTAACCCAAATGAGCAAGGAAGAAATTTTGGAAACCACCAGAATTTTTTCAATTGCCGGCCTACTTAGTGAAGACCAACCTATTGTTGAGGAGCGACCTTTTCGGGAAGTCCATCACCGAAGTTCAGTCACTTCAATTATTGGCGGTGCTGGTTCCAACATTAAGCCGGGAGAAATCTCTCTGGCTCACAACGGGGTGCTTTTATTGGACGAAGTAGCCGAATTTCCCAGGCAGGTTTTAGAGGCCCTTCGTCAGCCATTGGAAGATAGGTACATTCACATTGCACATAGTGGATTTACCAGTAAATTTCCTAGCAATTTTATTTTTCTGGCCACAATGAATCCTTGCCCCTGCGGCTATAAAGGTGATAAAAAAATTCCCTGCATTTGCAATAAAGGCCACATCAAAAACTACGAACGCCGAATCTCCGGCCCCATCTTAGACCGCTTCGATATTTTTTTAGAAATAGAAAAAAGCTCCCTCAAAGATCTTTTTAAAGTAGACAACAGCCAAGCCGAAGAAGAGCACAAAAGCGTAATCGATAATATAAAGGAGGCAAAAAACATCCAAAAGCTCCGTTTTAAGAAAAAACCACAAATCCGGCACAACTCAGACATGGGAATTGAAGATATTCGGATTCACTGCCAGCTCGACAAACCCACCGAATCTCTCCTAAAAAAAGCCACAGACAACTTGCATCTTTCCAACCGAGGTTACTTGCGCACATTAAAACTGGCCCGCACCATAGCAGATCTGGACAACAAACCCTCCATCGAGCGCAAACACATCGCCGAAGCTTTGCAGTATCGGGAAGGATAATGTTAAGATATTGGCATGAAAAAGAACTGTTTAACCTGTGAGGAGTCCTTCGAAGTTAGCGAAAAAGATCGCAGTTTCCTTTCTCGTTTTGATGTACTCGATCCCGTAGAATGTCCCACTTGCCGCGAACAACGCCGCCTCAGCTATCGCAATGAAAAAACTCTCTATCTGCGCGACTGCGAACTTTGCGGCAAACAAACAGTTTCCATTTACTCAAAGGATAAGCCCTATCATGTTTATTGCCAGTCCTGCTGGTGGAGCGATAATTGGGAGCAAACAGACTCAAGCCACGACTTTGATTTTTCACTCCCCTTTTTCGAACAATTCAATGAACTTTTACACGATGCCAAACTCGTAGCCCTTTTTGGCGGAAAAAACCATAACAGCGAATATGTGAACCAGGAAACTGACGACAAAAACTGCTACATGAACGCCGGCGGACACTACAACGAAGACAGTTTTTACAATATGTACTCAATCTGGGGCAAAAACACCGTCGACAATTACTGGGTAATCCGTAGCGAACTTTTATACGAATGCATCAAATGCGAAAATTGTTTCAACTGCACAC
The DNA here is from genome assembly GCA_018818755.1 of Patescibacteria group bacterium. Lineage (GTDB taxonomy): Bacteria > Patescibacteriota > Gracilibacteria > UBA1369 > LOWO2-01-FULL-3 > JAHIRL01. The sequence continues at coordinate 8,810 of JAHIRL010000014.1, read as the reverse complement.
ATTTGGAAAACTGCAAAAATTGCACGGACTGCCACCACTGCCAAGACCTTAAATCCTGCCAGGATTGTTTCGGATCTAAGAACTTGCGTCATAAACAATATTGCTATTTTAATGAACAACTAACCCAAGAACAATACGAAGAAAAACTCAAAAAGCCCGACCAAAATTTCAGAGAACACTTCCTAAAACATCCCTATCAGCATGCGATTATCGAAAACTGTGAAGACTGCACTGGCAACGATTTATCCGAGTGTAAAGATTGCGAAGATAGCTATCTCAGCGAAAAATGCCGTGATTGTAAAAATATTTTTGTAGCTCTAGGTGTAAAAGATGCTCAGGACATTTGCTCCATAGGCTGGAGCGAACTGATTTACAATTCCGCATCATCCGGCGAATTGAACACCTGCATGAGCGTAAGCTCCATCTGGCAATGCAATTTTTGCTCCTATTGCTTCGTTTGCTTCTCCTCTAATAATTGTTTCGGCTGTATCGGACTCCATCGTAAAGAATATTGTATTTTGAACAAACAATACACAAAGCAAGAATACGAAGAACTCCTCCCAAAGATAATTGCCCACCTCAAACAAACAGGGGAGTACGGCCAATTCTTCGATCCCGCCTATTCACCATTTTGTTACAACGAAACCGTTGCCCAGCAATATTATCCCCTCACAAAAGAACAAACCCTAGCCAGCGGCTGGAAATGGAAAGACAAAGCAAGCCATGAATATCTCCCCCAAACATATCAAGGCAGTTATCAGATCGAAAAAGTCCCCCCCAGCATCACCCAAGAAACTCTGGCCTGCAACTCCTGTGGCAAGAACTATCGAATCATTGAGCCCGAACTAAAATTCTATCGCCGCCAAAAACTCCCAATCCCCAAAAACTGCCCGGATTGTCGCCACCAAGCCCGTCTCGAAAAACGCCCATCACGCAAATTATTCACCCGCAATTGCCACTCCTGCAAAACAGAAATCCGCACCAGTTATGCCCCGGAAAGGCCGGAAATGGTGTATTGTGAGAGGTGTTACTTAAGTGAATTAACATGAAACTACGCCTCGACGAACTCCTCAGCCAAAAAGGATTCTATCCCACTCGCTCCCAAGCCGCACAAGCGATAAAGGCCGGAGAAGTTTTTGTAAATGATCAGCCACAAACAAAACCAGGCCGCCCCACAAGCGATCAATCAACAATCACAACAACAACAGATCAGCAATTCGTTAGTCGTGGGGCAAAAAAACTCCAAGCCGCACTGGAAGAATTTAAAATTGATCCCAGCTCCCTCACAATTCTAGATGTCGGAGCCTCCACCGGCGGCTTCACCGACCTACTCCTGCAAAAAGGCGCAAGTAAAATATATGCCGTAGATGTAGGTACAGACCAGCTGGCAGAAAAACTCAAAAAAGACCCTAGAGTTATAAACATGGAACAGACAGACATTCGCAACATAAAATCTCTCCCAACCTCCCCAGACCTGGCAGTAGGGGACTTATCCTTCATTTCGCTCCGACTTGTAATTCCAAAAATTTTCGAACTCCTTAAACCATCCGCCCCCGCAATCCTCCTCCTAAAACCCCAGTTCGAAGCCGGCAAAGACCGCATCCCCAAAGATGGAGTAATAAAAGATGAAAAAACTCGCCAACAAATTCTTCAAGAATTCCGAGACTGGGCCGCCACCCACTCCTACAAAATCAAAAAAATCATCCCGTCACCAATTAAAGGGGGAGATGGAAACACGGAATATTTATTGCTGATAAATCCTAAAACCAGGACTTAACGCTATTCTGAATATTTGCCACTTCATGGTCCTCAGGCACAAGAACCCAAGCAATGCCATCAGTACCATCGGACACCGGATGTAATTGATCAAGATCCAGCCAGATAAATTTACCATCCACTGCGCTATCTTCGGCACCTCTAAGATTAACTCTATCATTCACTACTTCCATCACAAACCAAGTGCTGTCGTCCTCATGGTTATAAAAATGTTCATCTTTTTGAGGTCTACGATTTCCCCAATCGATTTCTTCATAGCCCCCCTGAGGCATTTCATTGTTTGTCATAATTATTTAGTTATTATTTTGACCGGCAAAGGAAATTTCACTCCAAAAGAAATAGCGGCCAAAGGATTACCGCCATCCTCCGAATGGAAGTTTCTTATTTCCAAAGATCTGTCTTTAAAATTTCCGGGATATTCATAACGCACAATCACATCCTGCTCGTCTGTTGTCTCAATTCTCTTCCATGGAGAAACCTTTGCGTCCTCGTCAATAGTTGCTTTACCTCCGTAAAGAGTATCACCAATAGCCATATCAAGGGCGGTTTCTACCCCAAGAACCTGATATTGTGTCCCGCTAAGATTTGAAAGTTTATCTATTACTTCCTGTGCTTCCTCAATATTCCTGCATCCCCCGAGCGGAATCCTGTCTGTGATCAATACGGATGGCCCAAATCGCTCATCATGATCCTTACCCAGGACATGACCGTGTTTTTTCGGAGCTTTCCCCAAAACGATCCCCAAAGTTCGTTGAAGGTCCGGGAAATCTATTTTTAATGCATCATCCCTGTCCATTAACTGAACAGTAATATGCCTTCCCAAAACACGATACAGTTCTTGCACAAATTTACAGACATCACCGGACTCCTGATCAAAGCCCTCCAATTCATCAGCAAAAACAGACATATAAGCCTCTTTTACCTTCGCGGCTCTGGCAGGATTAAACATATCTTCATGTAAAATTTCCACCAATTGCAGAAATTCATCACTCATAAAATCCAGATATTCGGTGGACAGTCTCTCATCAACACTCCTATGAGATAATTGCCTCTGCTGTTCAATTGAAGCTGAAAACTGTAAAGCGTTATGTCCCAAAACATCCCTAATAGCCTTCACTTTTGGCATTTTCGCCAGGTGATTTTCCAACCCCAAAGCAATTCCCGATATTGTTTTTCGCTCCCTATTAATAAATTTATTTGCCCAGTCGATCCCACCTCTTATTGTTCCGGGACTGTCCGTAGCTCTGGTGAAACCCGCGGGAAGCTTACGAATTCTCACAATAGAATCCTCAGGCACATCCTCACGGCTAAGATCAATCCCTGCAGTAGTCATTCCCAATTCTTCCGGAGTTAAATCGCCATTTGCCAGAGCCTTTTTTATGCGTAATCCCAAGCCCTCTGTCCCCAGATTAACGGCTTGTCGCCTATTCACAACATACACACGATCTCTATTTCCCAAATCCAATTGCACACTTTTCAAATCCTCCTCGGTTCTTGGTCGGGGATCAAGTTCATTAGTCATCACTTCAAATTTCACACGGTTAACCGCAGAACGAATTAATAAATCACTATCCCCCTGAACGGTATGAGGTTTCCCATCTCTGCCAGGGCTCTCTTTTCTATATCGATTTGCAGTCACAACAACTTTTTTCAGCCTACCATCAGACCCCCTTTTCCCCTCATATTCACCCTCCCGCAAAATCCTGTTCGTCAACCCGGTCATATCGCCTCTCCCTCCATCCGAAGTAACATGCCGACGATCTCTCCCATCCCAGGGTTTTCGATCATCATCAATAAAATCCTTTGCACTAAAATTTTCTTTGCCCATAATTGCAAAATTAGAAGGATAAGAAAACATTATATCTCTTCGATAAAAATTATGTCAAATCAAGCCAATCAAAACTTTCCCCCCTATCAAGAGCATCACCAGGACACTAGCCCTTTTAACCCACATATTTCCTTTCAAGTATTGCAACCGCGTTCCCAAAAACCCCCCGGACAATCCGGCAATTCCCATCACAATTCCTATTTTCCAATCAAAACTCACCGTCCCCATCAAATAAATCGTTTGTATAAAACTTATCAGAGCAAAAGTGGGCATCACATAAATCATTGAGTGAATAAAAGTCATTCTCATAAACAGCACCAGATACAAAGTCAAAAACACTCCTGTTCCCCCAAACATTCCATTCAAAACATTTATCACAAAAGCCGCCAAAGCCCCCAGCACCATCACCCAAAAACCAAAACCACGCTCATGTCCGGCATGCAAACCCAAGCCACTCCGCGAAAATAACAAATATCCACTCGTCCCCAAAAGTAGCATTCCCAAAATCCCCTTAAACAGCACCTCATTCAACTGATATTGCACCAAATAAGTACCCAGCCCCATCCCCAAAAATCCTGCCACAAGTAAAACCAGGAAAAACCTCCAATTCACCAGATGCCTACCTACATGAATCCGCGCCGCACTCATAGTCATCGCAGTTGCCGCAATCTTACTTAGCACAAGAGCCGGCAAATAAGAACTCTCCACAAACATCAGGAGCAAAGGGAACATCATCATCGAGGCCCCACCTCCGGAAAAAGACCCTACCAGAGTTGAAAAAATTGCAATAATCGCAGAAATAAAGGCAAGCATGCACAAAGTTTAGCCTGCCTCCCAATATTCTCCAAGAAAATCGCCAAAAAACTAGGCAAACTTGACATTCATAGAGTTCCTTAGTTTAATAGATAACCGAAACCCACTACTATGCGAAAAAAATTACAATACTTACTCAGTACCACAGACTTAAAACCGGAAGAAAGCAAAATTTATTTGCTACTTTTGAAGTTAAATTCAGCCACAATCCAGCAACTCAGCGCTCAAAGCGGTATTAGCGAAATGAGCACATATCGAGCAGTCAAACGCCTCCAAGAAAGAGATATGGTAGAAGCCCAACAACTGAACAAAAAACAATCAATCTATCAACCACTCTCTCTTCAAAAACTTATCCAAAGAATTAACCATAAACAGAAAAAACTTGCCCGATTAGCCAATTCTCTCAAAGATATCGATCCACTTTTGCCATATCTAGACCTGAACGAAGAACTGGAAGACTCCATTGAAATAAAAGAAGGCTTAGACTCATTCCGCGAGGAATATTTAAAATTGCCGCGCATTGCAAAGGACGAATTTATTTGCATGGGATCAATGGAACAATACTGGGCTGTAAACGGTTGGGATCTTGATGCTCCGGAGGAAGCCTCATTTATTAGACAAAGAATGCACAAAGGAGTGTACGCCCGTGTTGCCAATATTAGATCGGAACAATCCGAATATTTTCATTCCCGCGACTCCTTGGAAAAAAGAACTACAAAAATTAAGGATGATATCCCAATGATAAACAATTATTTTACTATAACCGAGAATCAATCAAACCTCTTCATCTGCAACAAAGAAAATCCTAGAGTGATAATCACCAAACAGCCGGAACTTCTAAATCTTCAAAAAGCTCAATTCTCCGAACTTTGGAAAAAATAGCAACAATCCCCTGAAAGAATCCAACTTCAAAAAGTCGCACAAAAAAGACCTTCGCAAAAAAACGCCGCCAAAAATTTCTCATATTCACAAAAAATCTTCACAATCGGATCATGCAGCAAACATGCCAAATTACCAATCAGCCTTTTGAGATAAGCGAGCAGGAGCAGGAGTTTATGAAAAAAATACAGTTGCCTCTGCCGCGCTTATCTCCCCAAATGCGGGAAATTTCCCGTCTGGCTTTTCGTAATGAAAGAAATCTCCACATGCGAAAGTGCTCTGCCACCGGCGAAAAGATTTTGAGTGTTTACAGCGAAGCCCAGCCTTTTCCGGTCTACAAATACGATTACTGGTTGTCCGATGAGTGGAATGTACCGGAATTGGAATACGATTTTAACAAAAGTTTTTTTGAACAATATCAAAAGTTGCAGCGCATCACCCCTAAGCCGAATTCATTTTCTCCCTACAACGAAAACTGTGATTATGTGAACGCTGCCGAAAAAAACAAAAACTGCTACATGCACATTCTAAGTGATCGTTGCCAGGATTGCCTTTATACCCACGGGATATTTGCTTCAAACGATTGCATCGACTGCGCTTATATCAATGAATGCGAGCTTTGTTATGAGTGCACCGACTGCCGAAGCTGTTATCATTGTCGTTATTGTTTTTTGTGTGACAACAGCTCCGAATTAAGTTTTTGTTTCGATTGCCGCGGCAGTCAGGATTGCTTTTTCTGCGATGGTCTGCGCAACCAGCGTTATTGTTTTTTCAATGAACAGCTTAGCGAAATCGAATATAAAGAACGCCTGTCCGGTATAGATTTTACTTCTCATGAGCAGATGCAAAAATATCTGGAAAAATTTATCAAGGAAATCCTAAAAAGCCATCCCTACATCCGAATGATAAATAACGAAAACTCCGATGGAAACTTTCTGATCAACACCAAAAACTGTCACCAATGCTACGATGTCGAAGACTCCCAGGATTGTTTTTATGTTCGGGTAGGAGCCAACGGGCTACAAGATGTCCACCACACCCACGCCGTGGTCGATGGTTCAGAACTAATCTATGGAAATGTTAGCACAACCGAGTCCTACAACTGTCACAATGTCATTGGTTGTTGGACAACAAAAGACAGCTGCTACTCGGAATTTTTGCAAGGTTGCCAATATTGTATGGGGTGTATCTCTCTGCGTCGCCGCAAACATTGCATTCTCAATAAACAATATTCACCCGAGGAATACGAAAATATCCGTCAGCAAATAATCAATGAAATGGGTGAAAATTTCGGAGCTCCCTTCCCGCTTTCTCTAGCTCCATTTAGCTATATGGAGAGCGCCTACAGTGATTATCACGATTTGAGCGAAGGACAGATCGCCTCAATCGGCTGGACTTACGGCAAAAAACCCGAAACCCAAAGTACTGCCCAGGGACAGCCCACAGCCACTCTGCCGGATTCCACCATAAAAGCCTCATCGGAAACCATCTCAAAAGTCTACATCTGTGAGAAATCCTCCAAGCCATACAAAATTATCAGCCAGGAACTCACCCTCCTAAAAAAAATCAAAGCTCCACTTCCACACCTTCAGCACGAAGAACGCTTTCAAAATAGAGTTCGCTTCCGCAAAACAGCTACCTCACAATAGTAAAATACTCTCCCACAGAAGGGAACCTATCGCTAATTGCAAATTCGTCGCCATCAACCGCAAGCGCAAAATCTCCAGGCTCAAACACATCAAGCGAAAATCGTTCACCCACACGACCAATCTCGGCAAAATCCGCATAAAAAGTATAAGTATCCTCCTCTCCATTCGCAATTTTCCTATTTAGATTTTTAAACAAAAATTCGTTGCCAAATTTCTTTGCATAAAAATCAAAACCCTCCCCATTACTCAAATAAAGATTATCAACGAACTTGTAATCAAGGCCACCCACAGTCAGTTTTAAGTCGTCAATAGTAAGATCTTCAAACGCTCGCACTGTCAGCTTCATTACTTCCTGTCCACTACTGCCAATATGCGCATAAGCCTTTTCCGCATTCTGGCTAAATTCAACCTCGAACAAGTCAGGATTATAATTGAAATTTCTTAAAATTTCAGCAGTTTTCACCTCATAAGCCTCCTCTCCAACATGCATCACGCTTGCCAGGTAATGTGCAACAAAATTGGTATTCAAAGCAACCGCAAGCGATATACTAATGATCATAAATGAAAAGTAGTACTTAATTATTTTTCGTATAAGCATTGATAAGGTAGTTAATATATTTATTTGTGGCATTTTGATTGAGCTTAAGTTCTCCTTCAAAAACACCGGCATGATTGTTTGCAAACAGAGTTTCCGCATAGACAAAGGCCTCATCATCCTCGGGAACATCTTTGAAATGTGGCGCACCATCATTAATTTTTAAATCCACATCGTAAAATTCAATTAAGGTTTTTAAAACATCCCCTCTACTAGCCAATAAAGAGGGGTTATAATTTGATCCATTAAAATCAAGCACACCCATCTCAAACAGAACTTGCACATACGGTGCATACCAGGAATCTTTGGGAACATCAGCAAAAGCAGACTGATCAACATCGGAAATCGAAATTCCCAGTCCATCCACAAGCAGTTTTGCCATCTGCGCTCTGCTTAACTCCGCATATTCAGGTAAATAAAGAATATTGCTAAATGCAAAGTCGCCACTGAGTTTATTTTTCACAGCGACATAAATATAATCACCTGCAGAAATATTGTAGAAATTGGAACCGATATGCTTCCAGGCTTCATTCTCAATTAGGTCGAGACTATTGCGAATCTTGTAATAACCGTAAATTTTATCGGCCATAGTTTTTTCGGAATAATTCATCTGATCTGCGCTAACTCCAAGATCGTCGGCCGTGTAAATTTGGACCTCGTGATCATCATTTTTCAAAAGCTCGGAATAATCGTAGTCGAAAATAAATGAGTTATCCTTTGTTAATTCCCGAATTTCAAAGAGATTTATTTTTGCCGGTGTTTCAAAGAAACTCGCAGTCCTTTTGTTATTTGTTAAGTCCTGATCTCCTTTGCCATCCTCAACTTGTAGGCTTATATCCAATTGGCCGGCATTGTAATTTCCGTTTAAACGCAGTTCGAAATTTTTAATTTCAAAAGTCTTATCCTTTTCCAGGCAAAAACCTCCCTCGCAATTACGCAAAACACTAACTTTGTTTTCTGCCGAAAGAGTCACTTTGGCATCTCTAATGGCACCACCGTAATTCTTAATGATGATATTTGAACTATACCTATAATTGTTTGATTGTGGATCAGGATTAGCTGTTTTATAAAAACTAATCTCACTTATTCCCAGATCGGGAGGAGTTCTTTTGAGGCCCACCCCGTCTTCAACATCTTGAACCATGGCTAAAAATACAGAGCCAAGCAAACGCTCTCCAAAACGGTTGAACACAAGGGCTCCAACAACTACAAGGATAAATAATGCTATTAAAAAGTATTCTAGTGTTTTTTTTGTTTTCATTTTTGTTTT
>JAHIRL010000125.1 GCA_018818755.1 Patescibacteria group bacterium | reverse complement strand
TAATATAAATCATGGCTAAAAAATCAGAAAATAAAGGTTTGAAAGAAAAGTATCTAAAAGAGGTTATCCCACAACTTCAAAAAGAACTTGGAATCAAAAATATCCACGCACTACCAAAAATTGAGAAAGTAAAAATCAACATTGGTATCGGAACATATGTTAAAACTCACAATAAAGATTATTCAAATGTTGTAGACAATCTTGCCGCTATTGCCGGACAAGCACCAGTAATCAACAAAGCAAGAATGTCCGTATCAAACTTTAAAATAAGAGAAGGAGATGCCGTAGGATTAAGCGTAACAGTAAGAGGTCAAAGAATGTATGACTTCCTGACAAAACTAATCAATGTAGTATTCCCCCGCGTAAGAGACTTTAGAGGAATTTCCCCAAAATCATTCGACGGAAACGGAAACTATTCATTAGGATTCAAAGAACATACAGTATTCCCAGAGATTAGCCCAGACGAAGTAAGTAAACTGCACGGAGTGCAGGTAAGTATATCAACAACAGCCAAGAACAACGAAGAAGGTTTCGCCCTTCTCTCAGCACTTGGATTCCCATTCAAAAAAAATTAAACACTAATTAAATGGCAAGAACAGCATTGATCGTAAAAACTAAAAGAAGACAAGAAGCTGCAGCAAAAAGACACGCCGCAGGCAAACAGATCAAACATCCAACTCGTGTTTATAACAGATGTGAAAAATGTGGAAGAATCGGTGGATATATGAGAAAATTTGGAATTTGCAGAATTTGTTTCAAAGAATTTGCCAGAGAAGGAAAGATCATGGGAGTTAAAAAATCATCTTGGTAGACACAAAGCGAAGCGGAGTGTCCCGCAAGCAAAGCGAGCGTTCCCCTTTTCTAAAATATCATTTACAAACTAAAGTAAAATAACTACAACATAATGTATACAGACCCAATTGCAGACATGTTAACCAGAATAAGAAACGCGCTCAGAGCCAGAAAAACTGAGCTAACTGTCCCACATTCAAAAATAAAAGAAAATATTCTTGAAGTAATGAAAAAGAGAGAATTTATTCAAGACTTTAATACAGTAACCGAAAACAATCACAAAGCAATTGAAATAGAGCTAAAAGAAGATAAAAAAGACCTTACCCTAAGAAGAGTAAGCAGTCCCGGACAAAGAATTTATGTCAAAAACACTGAACTAAAAATGATCAAAAGCGGCCTTGGAATAACAATAGTTTCAACGCCTAAGGGAGTCATGACCAATTCAGAAGCAAAAAGAGCAAACCTGGGAGGAGAATTACTTTGCGAAATCTACTAACCATTAATATAAAATGTCACGAATCGGAAAACAACCAGTACTAATACCAAGTGGAGTTACCATAGAACTAAAAGGCAACAACATTACCGTTAAGGGTAGTAAAGGTGAACTAAAAAGAGATCTACACCCAAACATGAAGATAGAAGTAAAAGACAATGAAATAATTGTTACTCGCCCAAATGATGAAAAAGTGAACCGCGCATTGCACGGATTAACAAGAAGCCTGATCGCAAACATGGTTGAAGGTGTGGCAAATGGATACGAAAAGAAACTTGAGATAGTAGGTGTTGGATACAGAGCAAACGCCAGCGGACAAAAAATTACCTTGAACCTTGGTTTTTCTCATCCAATCGAATACAAAGCACCAGACGGAGTTTCATTCGAACTAGATTCGGAAAAAAAGAACCTAATTACAGTTAAAGGAATCGACAAAGAAGCAGTTGGGCAAGCGGCAGCAGTCGTTCGCTCATACAAACCACCAGAACCATACAAAGGAAAAGGAATCAAATACATTGATGAACACATTATCAGAAAAGCCGGAAAAACGGCCGCAAAAGGATCATAACCTTAACTAATTAACATAAAATGCCAAGTACTAAAGAAACAGCCAGAAAAAATAGGAAAAATAGAATCCGTGCAAAGATAAGTGGTACAGCTCTACGACCAAGATTAGTTGTATTTCGAAGCCTAACTCATACATACGCGCAAATTATTGATGACGAAAATAGCAAAATTATCACTCAATCATCAGATTTGAAACTCAAGGATAAGGGAACAAAAATTGAGAAAGCTAAAAAAGTTGGCGAAGAGTTGGCCAAGAAAGCTATTGAAGCAAAAGTTAAAGAAGTTGTTTTCGATAGAAATGGATACAAATACCACGGACGCGTCAAAGCTGTAGCCGAAAGTGCGCGTGAAGGGGGTCTCAAATTCTAAATTTATTATTTTATAATTATGGCACATCAAGGACAAAAAAAAGGAGGATTCCAAAAGAGAGAACCAAAAGAATTCGAAGAGGAAGTAATTCAGATAGACCGCGTAACTAAAGTGGTAAAAGGCGGACGAACTCTTAGATTCAGGGCAACAGTTGCTATTGGTGACAAAAAAGGCAGAGTTGGAGTCGGCATCGGAAAATCACACGAAGTTACAGGTGCTATTCAAAAAGCCATAGCTAAAGCCAAAAAATGCCTTGTAACAGTAATAATTGACGGAACTACAATCCCCCATGACCTAAAGATCAAACACAAATCATCAAAAATTCTACTCATGCCGGCCGCAGAAGGTACAGGTATCATCGCCGGAGGTAGTATCAGAAAAGTGCTTACACTTGCAGGATACAAAGATATCTTGAGTAAATCATTCGGAACTACAAACAAACTAAACAATACAAAAGCCACATACGAAGCCCTAAAATTAATGAGAGAAACACCTATGATGGCAAGAAAAGCTGCAAAAGCTAAAGAGGCCGAGAAAAAGGCAGCTCCAGCAAAAAAAACAGCTGAGAAACCTACAGAAAAAAAGCCGGAAGCAAAAACATCAACTAAATAATTATCGATATGTCACTACAAGAACTAAAACCTAATGTAAAAAGCAAAAGAAAACGTGTCGGACGCGGGAACGCTTCGGGGCATGGAACATATAGTTGTAGAGGAATGAAAGGTCAAAGCTCCAGAGCGGGAGGTAGAAGAAGACCCGGATTTGAAGGAGGACAAACACCATACCTACGAAAAATGCCGAAATTGAAGGGATTTAAGAACCCGAATTATATTGATTATCAAATAATTAATATTGGAGATCTTAATGTTTTCAGCGATAATGACAAAGTAAACAAGGAATCACTACTTGAAAAGAAACTCATTTGCAAAAAATCTCAACCAATCAAACTTTTAGCAGGAAAAGGCGAACTTGAAAAAACATTGGAAATAGAAGTCGACAAAGCCTCACGAATCGCAATCGAGAAAGTTGAAGCAAAAAAAGGAAAAGTGACCCTAGCGAAACCAAAGAAAACTGTATCAAAAGATGCAAACCCAGCAACTAAAGATAAATAATGTTCAATTACCTAAGTCAGATCTGGAACTCAAAAGACCTTAGAAATAAAATCCTATTCACAATAGGTATTTTGGTCATATACAGGATAATTGCCCATGTTACCGTTCCCGGAGCCAACATCGAAGGCCTTAGAGCAATGAGCGCAAAAAACGAACTTCTCGACATGTTCAGTCTCTTAACAGGAGGAAGCACAGAAAACTTCTCCATCGTTCTGATGGGAATTTCCCCATACATCAACGCCTCAATCATCATCCAGCTACTTACTGTTATCGTACCAAAGTTGGAAGCCCTATCGAAAGAAGGCGAACAGGGACGAAAAAGAATCAACGCCTACACAAGATGGCTCACTATGCCTCTTGCCTTTCTACAATCATACGGAATGATCATCTTGTTAAATTCACAAACACAAATACCTATCATAGAGAATATTACAGATCCCCTATCCATCATCCCTGTAATGCTTACCATCTCAGCCGGAACACTACTTCTGGTCTGGCTCGGTGAACTAATTTCAGAAAAGGGAATTGGAAATGGAATCTCACTGATAATCTTCGCCAGCATCATCTCCAATGTTCCCCAAATGGTCGGACAAGGACTATTTTTAGCTCAAGAAGATGAAAGCAAACTTATCCCATTCGCAATCACGGTATTAATCTCAATAATTCTAGTTACCATAGTAATACTGGTTACAGAGGCCCAAAGAAGAGTGCCAATTACTTATGCCGGACGCGGAGTTAAATCGAGCTCTAATCAGTCATTTTTGCCAATTCGCATCAACCAAGCGGGAATGATTCCAATCATCTTCGCAGTAGCCTTAATCAGCTTTCCTGGAATAATTGGACAATTCCTAACCAGAGCTACATCACCTTGGCTACAAGAATTTGGAGGAAGCCTCACAACTCTATTCCAGCCAAACACATCCCTATATATGATGTTCTACTTTACATTGGTCGTAGCCTTTACTTATTTCTATGTTTCCATCACTTTCAATCCCGAACAAGTTGCCGAAAACATTCAAAAGCGTGGCGGATATGTGCCTGGAGTAAGACCTGGAAAACAAACAAGCGATTATCTCAAGCTTATCTCAAATAGATTGACTCTATTCGGAGCACTATTTTTAGCCTTCATCGCAATTTCACCAATTCTTCTGCAATATCTCTTTAGATCCACTGCCATGGGAGCAGTTCCATTAATCGTATCCGGAGCAGGAATCATCATTATCGTAGGTGTTGTCCTAGATCTCATCCGCCAAATCAACGCTCAGTTGGTAATGCACGATTACAAAAAATTCTACTAAACAGACTCTTGAATCTTAGCTTCATCCCCGCTAGAATCTTTATGCAATATTTTTAACCATGCAAATATGGATTTTATATTCTTTGGAATGCAGGGGGCCGGAAAAGGAACACTCGGAAAAGCTGTTGCCGAAAAATTCAACATGCAAATTTTTGAAACCGGAGGAGAACTAAGAAAACTCGCCCAAGAAGACAGTGAGCTTGGCAAAAAAATCAAATCCATCATCGAAGCTGGCCATCTAGTCTCAGATGAAGTTGTCATGGAAATTGTCGAAAACTTTATGAATCACCTGGAACCCGGTACTTTTGTGCTTTTTGACGGAATTCCAAGAAAAGTCAAACAAGGAGAAATGCTGATCGACCTACTAAACAAACATAATCGAAACTACAAAGCTGTTCTAATAGACATTACGCAAGAAGAAGCCCTAAAACGCCTCACAACACGCAGGATCTGCAGTAAATGCAAAACCGTCTATCCAGCTGACTACAAAAATGAAACCTGCGAAAAAGATGGCGCCGAGCTTATCACCCGTGCCGACGACAACAGCGATGCCATCAAAACCCGCCTTAATAACTATCAAACCGAAACCGTACCCGCAATCGAACTTTTCGCAGATAAACTAATCAAAATAGATGGCCTTCCTCCAATTTTAGAAGTACGCGAAGATGCAATCCGCAAACTTACACCAATAATAAACAACTAAATGGCTATTTCCATTAAAAATGAAGAAGAAATCGCACTATTACGAAAATCTGGGAAAATTCTAGCCCAAACTCTCGACTTGGTCTGCCAAAATGCCAGGCCAGGAATCAGCACAAAAGAACTCGACCACATAGCTGAAGAATATATCATCTCAAAAGGAGCAAGCCCGAGCTTTAAAGGCTACCAGGGATTCCCTGCAACACTTTGCACCTGTTTAAACGAAAAAGTAGTCCATTCCATCCCCCAAGAAAACGAGACCCTTAAAGAAGGAGACCTCTTCACAGTAGATTGCGGCGTAACTCTTAATGGACTAATCACAGACGCGGCTCGCAGTATTGCCATAGGAAAAGTAAGTCCGCAGAAAAACAAATTAATCGAAACAGCAAAGCGCGCCCTATCCTCAGCTATAGATGTTGCTATTCCCGGCAACAAAGTAAGCCACATCAGCCGCGTAATTCAAAATGTAATTGAAAGTGCCGGTTTTAAAGTAATATACGATCTCACCGGACATGGCGTCGGCAGAAAACTGCACGAAGATCCCATAATCCTCAATTATTATGATGGGAACCCCAGCCCCACACTCAAACCCGGCATGGTGCTGGCAATAGAGCCAATTTTTGCGGTTTCAACAAGCCAAATAGTTACACTCAAAGACGGTTGGACCATAACGACAAAAGACAATTCTTGTGCAGTGCAAGCAGAAAACACCATCTTGATAACTCAAAAAACAGCGGAAATACTAACAGAAATCTAAAATCTGCCAACTTTTTTTAACTTTCCTCTTGCATAGCCGCATTATCTCATGTAAAATCCAACCGCTTTTTGGAAGTTTAACACTAATTAAAGGGCATCCTTATGGGAAAAGAGGGCACCATCGAAGTGGAAGGAATAATAGAAGAACCTTTGCCTAATGCCGAGTTTCGAGTAAAACTAGAAGATGAAAGAGTGATTAACGCCCATTTATCGGGAAAAATGAGGATGAACTATATCAAGATCCTACCGGGAGACCGAGTAACTATCCAACTAAGCATTTATGACCTTAACAAGGGCAGAATAACCTATCGTAAAAAACCAAATGAAAGTTAGATCATCAGTAAAACCAATTTGTGACAAATGTCAAATAATCAGACGCAAGGGAGTTGTGAGAGCTATTTGTTCTAATCCAAGGCACAAGCAAAGGCAAAGCGGAGCAAAGAGGTCTTAACTTTTGGGTAGTCAGTATTCTACCCCCCCAAAGAGTACTGACTACTTAGAAGTTAAATACTTAAACAAAGCATAATGGCTCGTATCGCAGGAGTAAACCTCCCAAAAGACAAAAGAATAGAAGCTGCACTAACCTCCATATTTGGAATTGGTAGGAAAAAAAGTGCTCAAATTCTCGAAAACGCAAACCTGAACAAAGACACAAAAGTAAAAGATCTAAAAGAAAACGAGATTGAACTACTGCGTGAACTTGTTGGGGCAATCGCCCACGAAGGAGATTTAAAAAGAAAAATCACATTAGACATCAAGAGATTGCAGGAAATCGGATCGTACAGAGGATTTCGCCACAAAAGAGGCCTTCCGGTTCGTGGACAAAGAACAAAACAAAACACCAGAACCAGAAAAGGTAAAAAGAAAACAGTAGCCAATAAAAAAATAGCAGCTAAATAACAATTTATAATGGCAGATAAGAAAAAAACCACAACAAAGAAAGCAAAATCTAAAAGAAGAAGTATTAGCGAAGGAAACGCATATGTCCACGCATCATTCAACAACACTATTATTACTCTCGCAGAACCTAACGGCGATGTTGTAGCTTGGGGAAGCGCAGGATCAAGCGGATTCAAAGGCGCAAGAAAGTCTACTCCATATGCCGCACAGGTAGCCGCCGAAAGTGCCGCCGAAAAAGCCAAAGTATTTGGTTTTGAAAGAGCGCATATCTATGTAAAAGGTGTTGGTCCAGGTAGAGAACAAGCCATTCGAGGCTTAGTTTCCTCCGGAATCGAGATTATCAGCATCAACGACATTACCGGTGTTCCCCACAACGGATGTCGCAAGAAAAAACCACGAAGAAATTAATAAATACCATTATGGCTAGATACACAGGACCGGTTTGTAAATTATGTAGGCGCGAAGGAGAGAAACTTTTCCTCAAAGGTAAAAGATGTGAAACTCCAAAATGTGCAATGCTAAAAAAGAACTACCCACCGGGAGCTCACGGAAACAAAAGATCCTTTGGACAAAAATCTGAATATTCAAAGCAACTGCGTGAAAAGCAGAAAGCCAAAAGAATCTTCGCAATTGCAGAAAAACAATTTAGAAAATACTACGAAATGGCAGACAAAAAATCCGGAGTTACCGGTGATTTGCTATTACAAATCCTTGAAAGCCGCCTTGATAATACTATTTATCGAGCAGGTTTCTCCGATTCCCGTAGTCAAGCAAGACAAGCCATCAGCCACGGGCTAATAAAAGTTAATGGACGAAAAGTTAAAACACCTTCTATTCTGGTCAAAGAAGGTAGCAAAATCGAAATTGTTGAAAGAGCCAAAACAAGCAAACTTTTTGAAAATCTGGCAAAGAAAAAAGATACTTCCCCAAAATGGCTAAAAGTTGACCTCAAGAAGCCAATCGCTGAAGTCCTTTCCCTCCCGACCAAGGAAGATACCCAACAAGGAATTGAAAGTCAGCTTATTGTTGAGCTATATTCAAAATAATTAGCTTCATTTTTTTTACTACCTAAAATATTTTCAAATGCATCAAATCCAAGAAGAAATAGGTATCCCAAAGATCAAAACCGACAAAACTGGGAAATTCCATGTCGTTTTTACAATGGGTCCCCTACCTACAGGATATGGGGTAACGCTTGGAAACGCATTAAGAAGGGTTCTACTCTCCTCACTTCCCGGATCATGTGTCACCGGTATCAAGATTGACGGTGTAAATCACGAATACTCAACTGTAAAGGGGGTTACCGAAAGCGTACTAGATATTACGCTGAACCTAAAAATGCTCAACCTCAAGAAAAGCACAGCAGGCATTTCTACAATTACGCTAGAAGCCAACAAAGCTGGGAAAGTTACCGCAAAAGACATTAAATGTCCTGCAGAAGTCGAGATCCTTAATCCGGATCTACACATTGCAACCCTAGAAAAAGGTGCAAGCCTAAAGATAGAAATGCGCGTAGAAAAAGGCGTTGGATATGTTCCAGCGGCACTTAACCAAAGAAAAGAAACAGACGCAAAGATGATCGTCCTAGATTCAATGTTCGCCCCTGTAAAGAAAGTTCGCTACGATGTGGAAGCCACTCGTGTAGGACAAATGACAAATCTGGACAAACTAATCCTAGAGATCGAAACAAACGGAGCAATCGAACCGGAAGAAGCTCTAAAATTTGCTTCAAATGTCCTTCAATCATACTTCAACCTTTTCAACATCGAAAACATCATGGTTGAGGAAGAATACATGTCAGACATTAAATCAATCATTGAAAAAGAAGAGGAAGAAGCCTCCAGCAAACCTGCACAAGAATCATATACGCCAATCGAAATCCTTGGATTCTCACCAAGAACCCTAAATGCCCTCATCAATGGCGGCATTGGATCTATCGAACAACTTTCAAAATGCACAGAGAGCAAACTGTCAAATTTGAGAGGATTCGGGAAAAAGGCTTTAAATGAAGTAAAAGACGCCCTGGAGAAAAAAGGATATTCTCTTGCAGAAGACTAAAAAATCAAATAGAATAACGACCCAAAATTAAAACATCATGAGACACAAAGTAAAGAAAGTAAAACTAGGATCAGATAAAGACCACACCACCGCAATTATGCGAAATCTGGCTATGTCCGTAATTATCTACGAAAAAATTAAGACTACACAAGCCAAAGCAAAAGCGGTAAAACCTTTCGTTGAGAGGCTAATCAGCATTGCCAAGAAGAAAGATCTTCGCGGTGCAATCCGAGAATTCGACAGATTACTTCAACACGAAAACAGCTCTAGAAAACTATTAGAAGTCCTAAAGGATAGATATAAAGACCGAACATCCGGATTCCTAAGAGCAACTCACCTGGGCAATCGCTCTGGCGACAATGCACCTATGGTACAACTTGAACTTGTTTAAAATGAAAACCCACACACCAAAAGCAGAAGAAATCGAAAGGAACTGGTATCTAATTGATGCCAAAGATAAAGTCCTTGGAAAAATCGCTACAGTTGTAGCAGATAAGCTAAGAGGAAAAGATCGACCAACCTTCACTCCCCACATGGACTGCGGAGATTACATCATAATCATCAACGCAGACAAAATTCAAATGACAGGAGGAAAGATGAATAAAAAAATGTACGCAAGACACTCAGGTTATCCAAGTGGTTATAGAGAAGAAACAGCAGCAAAATTGATGGAAAGAAAGCCAACAAAAGTTCTCGAATTGGCTATCTCCGGAATGTTGCCAAAAAACAAACTTAGAAGTGTTTTTATGAAAAAGCTCCACCTCTATGCAGGGGAAGAGCATCCTCATACAGCACAAACACCAAAACCATTAGAAGTCTAATAATCTAAATAATAATGCCAACAAAAAAAGACGACACCAAAGCAAAGAAAAAAGAAAAAGTTGAAATTGCCACACCAGGTGGTAAATATAACTATGCCCACGGAAAGAGAAAAACTTCTATCGCAACTGCCCGTCTTTACAAAGGAAAGGGCGTAATTACTGTAAACAACAAACCGATTAGCGAATATGTTAGTGTAAAAAGCTTAATCGGCGTTATTAAATCTCCTCTAAAGCAACTTGGTGTCGCAGACAAGTATGACATCACTCTCCGCGTTCAAGGTGGAGGAATCAGCTCTCAAGCCGAAGCAATGCGTCACGCAATTGCCAAAGGTCTTTTGGATATTGATCCCCTCAACAAACCAAGCCTAAAAAGCGCCGGAATGCTAACCCGCGACTCTCGAACAAAAGAACGCAAAAAATTCGGTCTCAAGAGAGCGCGAAAAGCACCACAGTTCAGCAAGCGTTAGAGCCACAACGAAGTGAAGGCTCCCGCTCGCACATAGGAAATTCTGCGAGCGCAACATTCGCGACTGCGAATATCTTTATCCCAAACTCGCTTGCGAGTTTACCTGCATTGAGTTCATTCACAATCCAGGTTTCTTGAACGAAAAATTTTCCATTGATAGAATTGAACGAATCCGCGTCGACACAACAACACAAAAAAAGGACCCCGCTTTCACAGGGCCCTTCCAATTTTCTTAAAACTTAAAACTATCTGGCCGTCATAATAGCCGGTGCCGCATCTGTATTTCCACCTGCACCCTCCATTTCAGAAGTACATGAACCTACATATAAACCACCATTATCATTTTGAACATAATAACCACTATTGCCGTCAGGCAAAGTCATGTTCGGATTAACACTCAAAGAAGCTAAAACGCCTGATCCAACCAAATCCAAACAAACATCAGCAGCCACAGCAGCCAAAGTAACATCGGCAACTCCATCTGCATCATTATCACAAACAACAACCCCCACAGGAGTAGTACAACCAGCGTTTCCTACCATATAGGCAGTATTATCTGGCACATAAGTAGTCAAACTCGTACCATTATCCACAAAATCAGTCGCCAGAGCATCAGCAATAGCATTCACAGTTTGCAATCTTGCAGCATTCCTAGACTCATGCAATCTCTTAGCCGGATCCACAGCCACAAAAGCCACAGCAGCCAACACAGCCACAATCGCAATCACAATTATCAACTCAATCATGGTGAAACCTCTTTTGTTCATAGTAATAAGGGTTAAAATATAAGATCTTCACCAACAAATTTTCCCTTTTACCCTCCAAATTGTCAAATCCATGCACTTGCCAAACATTGCGATCCCATCTTAATTCAAGCATTCCCAAATCCCCCACCCTTTGCTAATATTCACTTATGCAAAAAGGACTCACTAATTCACAAGTAAAAACCCTCCAACTCAAATACGGATTCAACGAAATTCCTTCACCAAAAGAATTTCGCGCATTCAAAATTTTCCTCTCCCAATTCACATCATTCCTCATACTTATCCTTATCGCCGCCGGATCAATCTCAATCTTCCTCGGTGAAACCCTGGACGGAATAGCCATCTTTGCAATAGTAGTAATCAACTCTCTAATCGGATTTTTCCAGGAATACAAAGCCGAAAATGCTGTGCAAGCTCTCAAAAAACTGGTAATTCAAGAAGCCATCGTAATAAGAAATGGTGAAGAACAAAGTATACCCATTCGCCAGCTTGTACCTGGAGATTTAGTCATTCTTGGAGAAGGGGACAAAATTCCGGCCGACCTGGAAATAATCGAAGCCTTTTCACTAAAAGTAGACGAAGCTGTGCTCACCGGAGAAAGCACTCCTTCAGAGAAATCCACAACAAAAGAAAACAATCTCCTATATAAAGGAACCATAATTGTAACCGGCAGAGCCACAGCAAAAGTAATTGGCACAGGAGCCAATACCGAATTTGGCAAAATCGTCAGCCTTATCTCAAAACAAACAAAAACCCGTTCACCACTAACAATTCAACTGGACAATCTCGGCAAAAAAGTAGGTCTGGTAATCCTCGGGTTGATTGTCATTCTCTTCATTCTCGGCCAAATAAGAGATATCTCACTAATCAGAATGCTGATGATCTCAGTTTCTCTGGGAGTCTCAGCCATTCCCGAAGGTATGCCAATAATTGTAACCCTCACCCTAGCCATCGGCGTCTCTATCCTAGCTCGCAAAAACGCCATCGTTCGCAAAATGAATTCCGTGGAAACTTTGGGAGCAACCACTTATATCTGTTCAGATAAAACCGGAACCCTCACCTTAAACGAAATGACAGTGAAAAAAATCTGGACCAGCACGGGCGAACTGGAGATCCCCGGACAAGGATACAGTTGGAAAGACAAAGTAAAACTTAACAACAAAGATCAAGAAAAACTCATTCAGGTGGGTGAAAATTGCAATAACTCATTTGTGGGTAAAAATATTTTGGGAGATCCAACAGAAATAGCTCTAAAAATTTTAGCAAGGAAAAGCGGCACATCCAAAGATTATAAAAAAATCGATGAAATAGTTTTCACCTCAGACAGAAAAATGATGAGCACCCTACACAGCATCGGCACAAAAAAAGAGATTTTTGCCAAGGGTGCATTTGAGGAAATACTCGCTCGCTGTACACACATACTCAAAAACGGCAAAGCAATTAAGCTAACAAGCAAAGACAAAAAAGAAATCGAGACTAATGCCCTAAACTACGCCGAGCAAGCCCTACGCGTCCTCGCCATGGCCTACAAACCCTACACAAACAATTTTAACGAAGAAGACCTAATCTTCGTTGGCCTCTGCGCCATGATAGATCCACCCCGAAAAAGCGTCAGAGCCTCAATAGAAGCAGCCCACCAGGCCGGTATCCAAGTCCGCATAATCACCGGAGATAACGCCATCACCGCCAAAGCCATAGGCGCACAAATTGGTCTAAAATCGGCCAACACACT
>JAHIRL010000124.1 GCA_018818755.1 Patescibacteria group bacterium | reverse complement strand
CAACCCTTTGGCAGGCTTCTACCTGCCTTCGCTGAAAAAAATCAGCATAGAAAATTTCTAGTTAAGAAACTTCGCTATACAGATTTTCTCCTTACAAGTGCGTCCCTCCTTATTTTCTCAAGAGACGCACTGTGTAAAGAGCTAGCTTCTCCCTCCCTGAGAGAGATCGGGGACTACTAGCAAGTCCCGGTAAAGCTCCCCCTCCTTCGCTAAAGCTACGGAGGGCAAGCCTCCATAATTCAATATTTAAGGGAAACTGGTCGGTTCGGCGAGGAGCTGCCCACTCTATGCATTTATATATAAGTAAGAGTTAGGCAGCTTTCTTGCTGAACTAATTTGTTTTGTGATTCTATTTGTCAATTTGCTGTTTCGCTCAGTCCGTATTTCAGAATCCCTCTTTTAGCGTCTAGCGTGTGGGCGAAACTATTTTTGTAATGTGCTTGTTGCGTTTTTGTTGAGTTTAGTTTCGCGTTCCACCCGCTCAACGCATCGTAACGACATACTATAACATATATTTGACAAAATGTCAATAGTGTAGTTACAAATTATCGACTATCATAATTATGAAGAATAATTTACTAGCAGATTAAATCTGTATTTTCTAACCTTATATTGCTTATTTTGTCAATTCTTAATTGACAAAATAAGCAATATTTGCTATACTAATTGCAAGGAGATCAAAATGCCACAAAAGAACCAATTTAGTTCATTAATTGAAAAACTTGGGCTTAATAAAAATGAGGCAGCTGTTTATGAAGTTCTACTTACAAATGGAGTCCAAAGCATCAAGAAACTGACTACGCTATTGCCTAAAATATCGAGAACAAATCTTTATAACATCTTGAATTCCCTGGAGCAGAAGGAATTAATCAGCACTGAAGATAAGGTTAAACTTCAGTTTAAAGCTAATTCCCCATATGCCTTGGCTGCCTATGTTTCTGACGAGAAGAGAAAGGCCGATGAAGCTGAAAAGATCGCTCAAACCATATTACCCTCGCTAAACGATCTCTATAAGGCATCAACCGAAAGGCCGGTGGTTCGAGTTTTAGAAGGATTCGAAGGAGTAAAACAGGTTTACGAAGACACGCTCAAGGAAAATCAGCCGATCTACGCCTTTCTAGAACTTCAAGAGGCAAACCCGCGAGTTTACCGCTGGCTTCGCACAAATTACGCTCCAAGACGAGCAAAAGCCCAAATAAAGGCCTTTGTTATCGTTTCCGCAAACAAAAACGATGAGAAAGTTGCCAACTATCAGGCGGCTGACAAGGAGGAAAACAGGGAGAGCTATCTGGTAAAAAAGGGATCATTCCCCGCTCATCTTGAAGTCCAGATATACGGCAATAAGGTATCCTTTGCTAATTACAACAAGGTCGATGCTCTGATGGGAGTGATTATCGAGAATAAATTCATTGCTTCGAGTATGAAGGGTCTTTGGGATTTGGCAAAGCAAGCGGCTGAAAAAAAATCAAACCTTGATGAAACAGGATAATTTTTCCTTAATAACAGGTATTTGGCGTCCATCGGATAAATTGTGATAAACAAAATATTCACCTCCATAGGACCTCGTAAAACCGGCTTGCTCGGCAATATCAACCAGTTCGAAATTTGATGGAAAGTACCTGGGAGTAGAAGTTTGTAAATTTTCTTCTGAAGACTGACCTTCCTGTTTGCTTGGAGCATCAATCATCGCCCCAATTGGATAATCAGGATGCGCTTCATGGAAACCGTCAAGTGCCACTTTATATGCTCCAAAATCCCTGTCAGGCATTTCAACCAATAGCAGACCTCCAGAGTCAAGAATATCGTAAGCGTTTTTTAAGACCTTTTGAATGCCCTCCGGGCTGCCAGCAAAGCCAAGAGAATGCCACATTATTGTTGCCACTTGGGGTCTGGGCGAACCGGGAAACTCAGATTGGTACTTTCGATAGTCAAAATCAAAAAAATTGCCTATCACTTGATTGTAAAATCCAAACTGATCAGACGATTTCACTGGCAAACCGGCACTTCGAGCAGCTTCCAGAAGTTCGCCGCTTTCCCTGTCCTGGCTAATCCTTTTTCGAGAATCATGAACCATCCTTGGTGAGATATCATATGCGTTTACGTCAATCCCGGCATATGTAAACGGGATTCCAGATCTCCCTTCGCCTCCGCCAATATCAAGCATTGTCGTGAGGTGCGGGGTTTTAAATCCATCTCTTTGCGAGATTTGTTCGAGAAATTTAATCGCCCACCAGGCGTGCGTCAAACCTTGAACGGTATTGATGGTTTTACCTTCGTATTCCCTAAGGATAAATTCCGGACTATCGTAAAGATTTTGCAACGACTTATCAATATGTCCGGACGCAAACGCCTCCGGAGCAATTCTATAATTGTAAATAAACTTTTTTACTTCAAAAAGCCTGATAAGATTATGGCCCTGGGTAACTTCATTCAAGTCGATCCCCGCAGTTTCACAGGCCTTTGCTAAAATGGGATTTGTCTTTGCTTCTTCAATATCGACCGACTCCCAAATCTTTTTATTCTCCTCGTAAGCAAGGATATTTTCGATTGCAGAAGATTTCCTGCTCTCCTTCAAATCATCCAAAACACGATAATTAAATAAATACCAAATCGCATGTTCCGGTGTCATACCAGTTCGACCAATACGAATTGGATGGGCAAAAGTTGCACAAATCAGTTCTCTCGACGCATCTCCATCGCTTAGCACCTCGACAATCGCCCGCAAAGCATCTGCTAGTTGTCTAGCACAAGCAATTTTAATATCATCACCAAGTTGACTGCTATCAGTTCTGCCCAAACTGGATGTGAATTCCTCATCTCCGGAAATTGTGGCGGCAAAAGAGTTCAAGTGCTCAATATATAAATTTACATTTTTAATTTTTTCAAATAAATCCGTGTTTTCTAAGCCTAAAAATTCATCCAGTGATGCTTCAGAATTCTCGCCGGCTAAATTCAAAAAATCGCGGATTTCCTGATAATCTTGGCGTAATTCTCCGATATTTTGTTCATCGCTTGGTAACACCCCATCGTTTTCTCGCTGCGGATCAAGAGAGGGCATCTCTGCTGAATTTACCATAGCTCAATTGTAGATTTTTGTGGGAAAAAGGCAACACGCAAATCGGGGAATATGTTGAACGGGTGAAATAACGCGTTCGATTTTTCATTTTCTATTTTTGATTTTTTATTTATGGAGTCCCGACAAGCGGGACATTAATTCTTGATTCTTTCTGTTTAATTCTTTATTCTAAGATTAGCAATTTAGATCCCCCGGTAAGATATCAGATCCCGCATCAAGTGCGGGATGACAGAATACTGTCAGCTCGGGATGACCCCGGTAGCGGAGCAATCCCGATAGTATAGCAAGCTAACTACGGGGCAAGCAGAAAAAAATGATTAATTTCAAAATCCACACCCTCAAAAACGGCATTCGAGTCGTGACGGCGCCGATGAGTTCGACGGAAGCAACGGCGATTCAAATTCAGGTCGGAATAGGAACTCGTTTTGAAACAAAGGAAAAAAACGGCATCTCGCATTTTTTGGAGCACGTATT
>JAHIRL010000123.1 GCA_018818755.1 Patescibacteria group bacterium | reverse complement strand
TGCAATACCGGTGGAACTCCTGAAGGTACAGCTGCCGGTGTGATGCTTGCTGCTGCTGCTGCGGTTTTGGCCGCTAGAAGGAAAGAAGAGGACGAAGTTTAAGAACCGAAGTGGATTAGGGCGAATGTACAAAGTCTATTTTGAATATATGGTTACTTGGCGGGCTGCTTTGATTTGAAGTAATTTTGTGCTATAAATTGCTTGTTGATCTTTAACCATAAAATATGTTTAAGAAAATTGATAAATCTCATTTTACTTTTATTGGTGTGCTTGCGGCTTTTTCTATTCTTTCAGTTTATGCCCTAATTTCCTACTTCATTTCTACCAATGAGTATGTGCATTATATGCAAGCTTCAATTGTGGCAGCTGATGAGACTGAGAAAGAGGCTGAGGAGGTGGTTTATGGCTTGTTCTCAGATGTTGGGTCGGATCATAAAAACGCGATTGCGATTGAGAAACTGAAATATGAGGGAATTTTGGAGGGTTATGATGACGGGACTTTTAAGCCGGAAAATTTTATAAACAGAGTGGAGTTTTTGGCTGTTTTGACTGATGCTGTTGATGCTGATTTTAGTGTGGGGACTTATGAAAATTGTTTTGAAGATGTTAAAACTGAGTGGTATGCCACTTTTGTTTGTTATGCGAAAGCGGGTGGATGGATTTCCGGTTATGCTGATGGTACTTATAAGCCGAATAATTTTGTGATTTATGCTGAAGGTTTGAAAGTTCTGATGACTGCTTTTGCCTATGAAATCCCGGATTTTGAGGGAGGGGAGTGGTATGCCGGTTATGTTAATGAGGCGGTGGAAAGAGGTTTTATTGACGAAGGAGTGGATCCGCTTGCGGAGATGACTAGAGCTCAAATGGCTGAGTTATTGTTTAGAGTAATGGAGGATCAGCAAAAGTAGGGGAATGGAGATAATGAGGATTGGGAGTGTTGGTTCTTTTGGAATTGGTTTTTTTGGCGAGGGGGGGTTGGTGATTTGAATTTTTTGGAGGAAGTAATGATTTTTTAGTTTAAGAGCGAGGATTTTTGCAGAGGCGTTTGGGGAAATTATTAGGGAGAGGAATTTTTGGCGGTTTTGAGGAATATGGATTTCTGTGATGAGGTCTTTAAATTTGCCTTGGAAAATTTGGAAATGAGGATTTTTTTGGTTTTCTGTGGGAATTGTCCAAATGTATTTGTCCGAGATGTGGGTATAGCTTTGGTTTTCCGGTGCTTGTGGGTAGGAGATGGTTTTGTAGATTTGGGAAGAGGGGGTGATGAATTGGAGTGTACTTTCTTTGTTTGGGAGAGTGGTTTTTAGTGATTTGTATTGATTTGGTGAGATTATAAAGTCTTCTTTTATTTTGCTTTTTGTTCCATTTTTTTGAATAATCCACTCTTTGAGGTTTATAGGGCTTGGGCCGGAGTTGAAAAATTCAATATATTCCTGATTTTGATCTTTTCCTTTTGGGTTTGGAAAAACTTCTGATATTTCCAAATTTCCCGCTTCGCTTACAGGTTTTAAGAGAAGAAGAATTGTGGTAATTAGAAATATTATCTTTGTTTTTGGCATGATTGAAATCATTTCATAGATGTTTAAAATCTTTCTAAATTTTTTAAATTGACAGCTTGACATGAAGTCCAGTAAATTGTGGTGGGAAACTGAAGATTTTGGCGGAGGTTTGAGAGATTGGATTATTGTTTAAAAATAAACTAAAACTTAAAATAAACAATTTGAAAAAACCTTTGTGCTGAAAATTTCCCCTATACGAATCTAACAAAAAACTATTATGTGGTTAACAATGTTATTCATTGTTGTGGGCCTTGCTGCGGGAGGATTTGGCGGTTTTTATTATCGAAAAGTTGAGGTTGAAAAAAAGAACAAAGACCTCGTTGAAAAAGCAGATAAATTGCTTGATGATGCTAAAAACAAAGCTAAAGAAGTCCTGTATGAGGCGCGCAATGAAGCTTTTAAGCTTCAGGATGATCTAAAAAAGGAGGAGCAAAAAAAGCAGGAGCAGTTAAATCAGATAGAAGAGAGGTTAATGAAAAAAGAGGAAACTTTGGATGCAAAGAGCGAAGAAGCTGATAAGCTTCGCACAGAACTAGATACCAAGGTTGCTTCTATTAAGGAGTTGCGTGGTGAGGTTGAGGGAATTTATAAACTTCAGTCCCAGCAATTGGAAAAAATTGCCAACATGTCAAAGGAGGAGGCAAAGGATATCCTTCTTAAAAAGGTGGAAGAGGAGTCTAAGGAGGATATTATTGTTCAGATTAAGAAAACCGAGGCTGAATTAAATGAAAAATCCAAGGAGAAGGCGAAAATCATCATTGCTGATGCTATCGCACGAACTGCCGCAGAAACTACGCAGGAATCGACAGCGACGATTGTGAATTTGCCGAGCGATGATCTAAAAGGGCGAATTATTGGTAGAGAAGGGCGAAATATCAATACTTTTGAGCAGATTACCGGTGTGGATGTGATTGTGGATGATACTCCCGGTTCGATTGTGCTTTCCGGTTTTGATTTGATTCGTCGTTATATTGCTAAGGTTGCTCTTGAGAGGTTGCTTGAAGATGGGCGAATCCATCCGGCGAGAATTGAGGAAACTGTGGAAAAGGTTAAAGAGGAGATTAATGTGCTTATTAAGGAGTTGGGCGAGAAATCCGTCATGGAAACCGGTGTTACGGGGCTTCATCCTAATTTGATTAAGATTTTGGGAAGACTTAAATTTAGAGTTGCCAATGGGCAAAATGTTCTTAAACATTCGATGGAGGTTTCTTATATTGCTGCGAATCTTGCGGCTGAGCTTGGTGCAGATGTGAGTGTTTGTAAAAAGGCCGGACTTTTGCATGATATTGGGAAGGCTGTGGATCACGAGGTTGCCGGACATCATGCCAAAATCGGTGGTGATATTGCCAGAAAATTTGGACTTTCCAAGGAGGTTGTTCATGCGATTGAGGCGCATCATGGTGATCCGATGCCGGAGAGTATTGAGGCTCAGCTTGTACAGGCGGCTAATTTGATTTCAAATTCTCGTCCGGGGGCAAACAAGGACAATTTGGATTCTTATATTAAGAGACTTTCTGAGCTTGAGAATTTGTGCAATAGCATGGAGGGTGTTGATAAATCTTTCGTTGTTCAGGCTGGAACGGAGGTTCGGGTTTTTGTTAATCCGGAAGAATTGGATGATCTTCAGTCCGTTAAGCTTTCTCATAGTATTGCCAGGAAGATTGAGACCGATGTTCAGCATCCTGGAGCGGTGAAGGTTCATGTGATGAGGGAGATGAGAGCTGAAGATTTTGCTCAGTAAAATTCTAGTGAGTGTCTACTTCGTTGAAAGTTAAAAAATAGTCCTCATGTACTTTTGTACACTGCGGCTATTTTTTTACTTTCGCCTTGTATCTATCTCATTAGAATTTTACTGTTGGGGTGGGGTGGTTTTGTGCTATATTCTTGTTGTTAATCTTTTAACCTTGTTTTTATGTTTATTTCATTGGGACTACTGATTTGTGAGATTATGCCGTATTTTCATGGGCTTTTACAATGTTTGAACTAGGTGGAAAAATTTGATCTTGACTAGGATAATTAGCACTCTATAATACGGGGTGCTAATTTTAATTGTTTAACCCTATAAATATGGCAAAAATCATTCCAACTTCGGATAACCTTGTTGTTGAGGCTATTGCGGAAGAAGTAACTTCGCAGAGCGGAATTATTATTCCTGATACCGCTTCAAAAGAGAAACCAATGAAAGGGAAAGTGCTTGCGGCCGGGCCCGGAAAGATGAAGGATGATGGAACCCGTATGGCTATGGAAGTAGCTGAGGGCGATATGGTTCTTTTTTCAAAGTATGGTCCAACTGAGGTGAAAGTTGATGGGAAGGAAGTTTTGATTCTTTCCGCATCAGATATCTATGCAAAACTAGCTTAATTCTTAACTAAATTTAAAAATGGCAAAACAAATTAAATATGGAGATGACGCTCGTCAGAAACTCCTTGCCGGGATTGAAAAACTGGCTAAAACTGTAAAAGTAACACTTGGACCAAAGGGCCGAAATGTGGTTCTGGAAAAGAAATATGGCGCACCGTTAATCACTAATGACGGAGTGACAATTGCTAGAGAAATTGAATTTGAGGACGCATATGAAAATATGGGGGCGCAGATGATTAAGGAAGTGGCTACAAGAACTAATGATGTGGCTGGTGATGGTACCACGACAGCAACCTTGCTGGCTGAGGCTATTATAAAGGAGGGACTGCGAAATCTTACTGCTGGGGCGAATCCGATGCATCTTAAGACCGGTATTGCCAAAGCTGTGAAGAAGATTAAGGAGATTCTTGAGGAGATGGCTGTGAAGGTTGGGGATAGTAAGGAAATGGTAGCGCAGATTGCCACTATTTCTGCTCAGGATGCGGAAGTTGGGAATTTGATTGCGGATATTATGGAAATGGTTGGGAAGGATGGAGTGATTCAGGTTGAGGAGTCTCAGACTATGGGGCTTGAGAAGGAGGTTGTTGAAGGAATGCAGTTTGATAATGGTTATGTTTCTCCTTATTTTGTAACAGATCCGGCTAGAATGGAGGCTGTTTATGATGATCCGAAAATTTTGATTACAGATAAGAAAATTAGCTCTGTGCAGGAGATTTTGCCTTTGCTTGAAAAGGTGGCGCAGAGTGGGAAGAAGGAGCTTGTGATTATCGCTGAGGATATTGATGGTGAGGCGCTTGCAACTTTGGTTTTGAACAAATTGCGAGGAGCTTTCAATGTGCTTGCGGTTAAGGCTCCGGGTTTTGGGGATAGAAGAAAGGAAATGCTGAAGGATATTGCCGTGTTGACTGGCGGAACTGTGATTACTGAGGAGATTGGACTTAAACTTGATGCTACGGAATTGAATCATCTGGGTGAGGCGCGGAAGGTTGTTGCAGGAAAGGACAACACTACTATCATTGAGGGAAAAGGGGATAAGGGCGAGATTGATGCCAGAGTTGAGGAGCTAAAGGTTGTGCTTGGGCAGACAACTTCCGATTTTGATAAGGAAAAATTGATTGAGAGATTGGCTAAGCTTGCCGGCGGTGTTGGTGTTATTAAGGTTGGGGCGGCTACGGAATTGGAATTGAAGGAGAAGAAGCTACGAATTGAGGACGCTCTGAATGCTACGAGAGCGGCTGTGGAAGAGGGAATTGTGCCCGGAGGGGGAGTTGCGCTTTATATGTGTGGTGAGGCACTGGAGGCTATGAGAGGTTCTGATAGTGATGAGCAGACCGGTATTGATATTGTGAAGAAGGTGCTTAGTGCTCCGCTTGAGCAGATTGCCAGAAATGCTAAAGGGGATGATGCCAGCAAAGTGCTTTATGAGATGAGCAAACAGAAGGTGGGATTTGGTTATGATGCTGCGAAAGATGAATTTGTGAATATGGTGGAGGCGGGGATTATTGATCCAAAAATGGTGGTGCGAAGTGCTATTGAAAATGCGGCGAGTGTTGCGGCGATTTTCTTAACAATGGAAAGTGCGGTGACAGATATCCCAAAGGCTGATGATGCGCCTGCAGGTGGAGGAATGCCGGGAATGGGCGGAATGGGCGGAATGATGTAGAAAAATTTCAGAAAATTGCTAAAAAGTCGTCAAATTGGGGGGGTTGGCGGCTTTTTAGTATTGAATCGATTTTATAAATGTGCTATAATTATTGGAATTTTTCTATATAATAAACATAAATAACCAAAACCAATATGTTCCAAAAAATGTTGAAAAAGTTCTTAG
>JAHIRL010000122.1 GCA_018818755.1 Patescibacteria group bacterium | reverse complement strand
CTTTTCAGAACTGGAAAAATGGGTGGCACAAGGCAAGTATCACAGTTATAGAGGTCTTCAACTTGAAAAACTCCTCGTAAAAATAAAAGCTTTAATCCCAAAATACGTAAGAATAGAACGCCTGGTCCGCGACATCCCGGGAGAAAGCATAATCGAAGGATCACGCGTAACAAACCTCCGCCAAGAACTCAAAAGAAAGTACAACGCAAAATGCGACTGCATCCGCTGCCGCGAAATCCGAGACACCGAAATCGACCCAAAGCGCGTAAAATTCCACAAACAAGAGTACGACTCCTCAGGAGGCAAAGAGTTTTTCCTGACCTATGATCAACAGCCACAGGAAGCAAAGCGATCCGGTGGCAATTCTACAAAAAAAAATGTGGCCGAAGGCCACAACCAAGGGGACAAACTCTGCTCAATGCTCCGCCTCAGATTCCCATCCCGTAACCTGGTTGTGCCGGAAATAGACAACATCACCGCAGTAATCCGCGAAGTCCACACCTACGGCACCCACCTCAAAATCGACAAAAAGAGTAGGGGAGACGCCCAACACATCGGTTTCGGTAAAAAACTAATCCTCGAAGCCGAAAAGATCGCCAAAAATGCCGGCTACAAAAAGCTCGCAGTCATAAGTAGCATCGGCACCCGCGAATACTACAAAAAGCTTGGATATAAGCTGGAAGGAACTTATATGGTTAAAAGAGAGCTTTAATCACACTGGTCTCGAACTTATTTCTGTCCTTTTCGCGAGTAGGATCAAGATCAGTACCTTTGTATGTGTTTGACCATTCGTTGTAAGAAAGTAAGTCGCCAATATTTCTTTTGAATTCATCTTTCTCGAGCCCTTTCCATCTCTGGACCATAACCTCTTGTGTACTCTTTTTTTCTTTTAAAATCATTGATTCGAGCAGAACTAATGACATCTGTTGTTTAAAATAATGCATGTATTCATCCGAATTCTGTTTCCCCCCAAGAGACTCAGCAATTTTATCAACTACACCCTCCAAATTTTCCCAATGTTTTTTGAGAGCGAGATCGTTTTCAAAAGTACTATGCACCGATAAATGAGATAAGATATTTTCATCAAGATTCTCACTATCCGCATCATCGGAGAGAATACCATTTGCAGACTCAGAAAACACCGAAAGCAAGAAAATTCTCTGGAATTCTGCAACTTCTGCAATCTTTTCCCTGCATAACTCCTCCTGTTTTTCAGGCGGATAATCGCCCAGGCCGTTTATGAAGTCATCAATTTCTTTTCTCTTGTCAGCGAGCATATTATCTAAAGCCTCAGACGTATCCAATTCATCCTCACTTTTCCTTAAAGCAACAAATGCACCCAATTGCACACCTCTCGAATGAATCAATCTGTAAGCTGAATCTACGTTTTGCATCATTTGACCTCTATAACCTGAGACATCAATCCTTTCATAAGTTTCAAGAACGTACTTTTCGGATTCAAAAATTGCAGGTTTTTCAACCCCAAGATCACTTGTCATTCTGTAACAAACAACTTTCCCACCCTCAAATTTATAAGAAAACATACCAAGGTTGTTAATACCCGCAGTAATACCTTTTGCAAGCAAATAACCCGGTAATACAACTTGGTTTTTACCAGACCCATGAGTTTTTACATATTCTACACATTCTGTCTTGAAATCACCTTCCGGAACCTCTTGAAACTCCTCTCCGGCTTGAGTAAGTATTTCAATAAAATATTCTGCAATTTGTTCGCTTCTCTCAAAAGATTCATTACCGCTAGGCACAAACATGAAATCAGAAGTTTGCTCGAACAAGTCATCTTTATGTTTTTTTATCTCCTTGATTAACTTTTTGAGTAGCTTGTCATAGTTTTCAGTATCGGGAAGTTCGTTATCGAATTCCCATCCGGCCTCTTGCACAACCCATCTTTTGCCATCCCAGTAAAGTCCAAATACATTTCTGTTTGAATCTGAATAAAGATTTTTTAAAGCTTCCTCACTCGGGCTGCCGGAGTAGCCGAAAGCAACAACGGCAAGTCTATAAATAGCGTATAAAAACTTGTTTTCGGAAACACCATATTCAGAAATAACTTCTTCATCAGTTCGCATATACCAATCTCGATGCTTAGATATAACACCTTCAGAAACCTGATGATTCGACATAACATCAATGCACCATCTATCCAAAGCTCTAACGGAAGCAGGGAAGGTATAATTCAAAACAGGATTTCTTCCTGTATAAATCAAATAATCTTCCAGTATAGGGAGGATTTCATACATACTCTTAGTCATCCCCGAGCCAGTCAAAAGAAGCATTTTCAATTCACTCCATTTGCTCATGAGATAATCAGGCTCATAATTCTGCAAGTTTTCAAAGAGGGTAGGGTGATCCTTCAAAAGTTTTTCACCCAAATAACTGTGTGCGCTTGGAACAAACTTCGCAAGAGCTTCATTTACCTTATTGATATCAGAAATATAATGACCTCTACGACCCTTGGGAAGTATGTT